>CAIPGD010000234.1 GCA_903864485.1 uncultured bacterium
ACTGCGCGAAAGCCCCGCAGAGTCTAGCACCATGCAGGCGGGAACCATTCAGATCGTGTCTGCCGCTGGCGCTGGCATCTCTGCCGTGTCATCCCTGAGCGGCACGGCCCAGATCGTGGCTATGGCATTCTGCGGCGTCGTGGTGCTTGCCGCACTGTGGATCATGCGTGAGCGCCTACGCAAGTGGGCTGAGGGGGATCGCTGATGTTTGGATGGCTCAAGCGCGCAGCCCTGTGGGCCGCTGGTGCTGTTGCGATTGTCTTCGCGGCATGGATGGCTGGGAAGCGCGATCAGCGCCAGCAGGCCGCTCTGAAGGCCGCTGAAGGCTATGCAAAAACCCGAAAGGAAATTGACAATGTGGAAAATCATATCAGCAGTGATCCTGCTGTCCTCCGTGACTGGCTGCGTGAGCGTGGCAAGTAATCCCGCGATCTGCGACGGGACTTCATCCGCTCGGACAAAACACGCGGCGGCATTGGCAAAAGACGGCGGGGACGCCTCCATTGTAACTGGCGCAAAACTGATTATGATGCTTGACGCAGCCTGTAAATAGTAGGGAATACCATATGAACCGCTCCGAGATTCTTGATACGGCTAAGGCATATGTCACCAAGGATCGCGCCAACACGCACGGGGACATGGAAAACAATTTTGAAACCATTGCGGCCTACTGGTCCATCCACTTGGATGTCAATGTGACATCGACGGATGTGGCTGTGATGATGGCACTCCTGAAGGCAGCCCGCATCAAGTCAAATGAAGACCATGTTGATAATTGGATTGACGGGGCTGGATACTTTGCGTGTGGCGGGGAAATCGCAACGTCTATTGGTTGAAGCGAACATTTGGTCTATAGTGGCCTTGAAACGTAAGGTGGCATCATGGTCGGACTGACATACGAGACATACAAAAACCAAGTCGCCGAAATGGCGGTCGTATCACCCAATGATACAAATTTCCTGTCAATCCTACAGATGATGATTGACTATGCCACCCTTCGAATCAACCGCGACCTCGATCTGATGGACACATCGGCGTCACTGCACGGCCCCGCATACAAGCTGACTGCGGGAAACCGCAACCTGTCGTTCAGCCAGAACCTTGGCGATGGGTCTTATTTCGTGGTGAGTGAGCAGATCAATCTGATCAGCCCATCGGGAAGCACCGATCCAGATGCAGCCGAGCGCATCCCCCTGCTGCCTGCCACCAAGGAATTTTTGGATGCCGTCTTCGGCTCCTCGTTGACTGGTAATCGCGCGCAACCGAAATACTTTGTCCCGTTCAACGACACGCTGTTCCTTGTAGGCCCAGTCCCCGATGTTGATTACTACGTTGAGGTAGTGGGTACGTTGCGCCCCGCGCCGCTTGGATTCACCCCCCAGATAACTTCGGCAATTCAGACCCTGACATCAGGCTCAATTGAATTCGTATCCCCTCACGGCATCACCAGCGGCGCGCAGGTTACACTTTCGGGCTTCACGCCATCAAGCTGGAATGGGACATTCACGGCCACTGTCACAAGTTCCACAAGCATCTCAATCATCCTCTCCGCATCTGTGGCAACCCCCACCGCCGCCACGGTAATCGGATCGGCTGGCAATGGTAATGGCGTATCGTTTATCAGCCAGTATCTTCCCGACCTACTAATTATGGCGTCGATGATTTACATCTCGGCTTACCAGCGCAACTTTGGCCGTCAGTCTGACGATCCGCAGATGGCGCAAAGCTATGAGAGCCAATATCAAACACTCCTCAAGTCTGCGACGGTTGAGGAAGCCCGCAAGAAATTCGAGGCTGCGGCGTGGTCGTCTCAATCGCCCGCCCCAGTCGCATCACCGACGCGAGGGTAACAAATGCCACACGCCAGTCTTAAGCTGATCCCAGGCGTCGATCAGAACAGAACGCCAGCCCTTAACGAGGCCGCAATCTCAAACAGCAACCTTATCAGGTTCGTTCCAGATCGTCAGGGACTCAGATCGG
>CAIPGD010000235.1 GCA_903864485.1 uncultured bacterium
CATCGCTATTTCAGAAGCCGTCGAACTCGCAGCGCAGCGCGATGACACCAAATATGCGCTCGGCTCGGTGTTGAATCACGTTCTCATGCACCAAACGATTATTGGTCAGGAATCGATGCTGCAAATGGAAATGGCCGATCTCTGGCCCGATGTCGTGGTGGGATGTACTGGAGGGGGTTCGAATTTCTCGGGGATCGCATTCCCGTTTATCGGACACGGCCTGCGCGGTGGCCCAAAACCAAGAATCGTCGCCGTCGAACCCGCTGCCTGCCCATCTCTTACCCGTGGGCGTTATGCCTACGACTTTGGCGATACCGGTCACATGACGCCGCTGACCAAGATGCATACGCTGGGTTCAACGTTTACGCCCCCGAGCTTTCACGCGGGCGGTCTGCGTTACCACGGTATGGCGCCGCTTGTGTCGCATCTCAAGGAACTCGATCTGATCGAAGCAACGGCCTACACGCAGGGCGAATGTTTTGCCGCTGGCGTGCTCTTCGCGCGTCACGAGGGCATCGTTCCCGCACCCGAGGCGAACCATGCCGTTAAAGGTGCGATTGAAGAAGCACTTCGGTGCAAGCGCGAAGGCCGCAGCGAAACCATCCTGTTCAATCTCTGTGGACATGGGCACTTCGACATGACGGCTTACCAGAAGTATTTTGCTGGTGAACTCGTTGACGAAGCCTATGACGAGGCCGAACTCGCCATGGCGCTGGCCGGACTGCCGAGTGTTGCCTGATGCGTCCCCGTGTGTTCTGCCGCCTCAAGAGGCGGCCCTAGTCGTTCGTGCAAACCTGGGGACTGACCCCAGGTTGCCGGAACTGGCCTCCGGTTTTCGACCAGGCAAGCAGCCCGTCATCGCGCAGGATTATCTCGCCGTCACGGCGAATCCACTGGCGACCCAGGCCGGCTGTCGAGTATTGCACCAGGGCGGAAGTGCGATGGATGCCGCCGTGGCCGTGCAACTGGTCCTAGGACTGGTTGAGCCCCAATCGTCAGGTATCGGTGGCGGTGCATTTATCCTTCACTATGATGCCGCCACCGGACAATTGCAAAGTTACGATGGCCGCGAAACCGCGCCCGCAGCCTCAAGTGAAAACGATCTGCGCTTAATCAGTGCGAGTGACCCAAATCCGCTACATCCCAGACTAGCGCATCCGTTTTTCAGCGCGCGAGCCAGCGGACGATCCATCGGGACGCCGGGTGTGTTGCGACTGCTCGAAATAGCCCACCAAGATTACGGCCGGCAAGCTTGGTCAAGCCTCTTTGAGCCGGCGATCCAGATTGCAACCGAAGGCTTTGTCATCAGCCCCAGGATGGCTGCGGCAATCCGCACCGCCCGAAATGACCTGTTACGCGACCCCGACGCCAGCGCGTATTTTCTGAATCCCGACCTGAGTGCGAAGTCCGTAGGAACAGTGCTGCGCAATCCCGACTATGCCGCGACTCTTGCCACCATCGCACGCGAAGGCGCTCAAGCCTTCTACATCGGACCCATCGCAGAATCGATCGTTAACAAGATTAAAGTCAACCGCGGCAGCGACCATGCGCCGGTCGCGATCACCCCGGGGCTTACCGAACTGAGCGATCTGGCCAATTACCGAGCGGCGCGTCGCGAACCAGTCTGTCGGCCTTATCGCCAGACCATGATCTGCGGCATGGGGCCCCCATCAACCGGCGGAATTGCGGTAGCCCAAACCCTTGGAATTTTGGAGAATTTTGATCTTAAGGCGCATCGACCGTCGGTGGTCCAGAGCGACGGCGGGCGGCCGACCGTAACCGGCATTCATGTCATCAGCGAAGCCCAGCGACTTGCGTATGCGGATCGGCATCGATATGTCGCCGATACTGATTTTGTCCCGCTCCCCGGGCTCGGTGTCGACACCTTACTGGACCCTGGCTATCTCGCTTCGAGGGCAGCACTGATTTCCACCCAACAGTCGATGGGCGTGGCCAAACCCGGAGTCTTTGCGAATACTCAGGCGCAGGGAGACAACACCTCCGAGGGTAATGGCACCACCCATATCAGCCTGGTTGACCGGGCGGGCAATGTTGTTGTGATGACCAGTACGATCGAGAGTGGCATGGGATCGTTTCATTTCACCCGGGGGTTCTTGCTTAACAATCAACTCACAGATTTTTCATTTCAGCCCGCCGACTCATTGGGGCCCATTGCAAACCGTCTTCAACCCCTGAAGCGACCAGCCAGCGCGATGTCCCCGACACTTGTGTTTCACCGCAAGCCGGACGGATCGCGCGGAGACTTCCTCATGGCCACCGGATCACCCGGTGGACCGAGCATCATTCAGTACGTCGTCAAAACACTCGTCAGCGTCCTGGACTGGGGCCTGGATGCACAGCAAGCGACATCGATGGTGAATTTCGGGGCCGGCAATAGTTTGACGACCCATGTCGGGGGAGAACATCCCGCCATTGACCCCGAAATCGATCCTAAAGCCGACCCCAAAGCAGACTCCAAAGCAGACCCACTAGTCAGCGGCCTACGCGCTCTAGGACACACCGTATCGACCGCGGCCCAGTCAAGTGGCGTGGCGACGATCGTGCGTTTACCAAACGCCTCGGAACCATCGACCCCAGCCAACCCAAAACG
>CAIPGD010000236.1 GCA_903864485.1 uncultured bacterium
AATTCCACGGCGGTCAATGTGGTGAGCTTTAATCGCCGGGTCTTGCTGACCGGGCAGGTGCTGGACGAGGCCGAGAAGAAAGCCGCTGGCGACGCGATTACCCGATTGGACAATGTTCAGGCGGTCTACAACGAACTCACGGTTGGGTCCGGCGTTAGTTTGTTGCGCCAGGCCAATGATGGTTATGTGTCGACCAAGGTCAAAGGGTCGCTGATTGAGATCGGTGGCGTGGCCGCGAATCACGTGAAGGTAGCGACCGAAGACGGCGTGGTTTACCTGATGGGTCTCGTCACGCGCGCCGAAGCCGACCGGGCCGCCGCCGTTGCTGCAAGGGTCTCGGGGGTACGCAAAGTGGTGACCCTGTGGGAGCTGATCTCGGAGCGTGATGCCTTCCGGCCCGAGCCCTCACCTGCGCCCTGGTCGGCACCGGCCGCGGGGAAGTAAACCTCCTGTAGGCAACTCGCTCTCTACCAGGCGTCCGCTTGGTCAGGCAGAAGGGGGTTCTGGCACGCTGGGCGCCCTGGCCGCATCGGGCGCGTGCGGTCGTTCTGAGTCTGGCGCTCCTGGCCAGCTTGAGTTTTCTGGGCTGGCGCTTCTGGCTCACACCGGAGCGAGCGCCAGCGGTCACCTACGCGCTGATCGACGGACAACGCCTGAGTCAGGAGAGCTTGCGAGGCAAGGTCGTGCTGGTGAACTTTTGGGCCACTAGCTGCGTGATCTGCGTCCGTGAGATGCCAGGCCTGGTCCGACTCCATCAACAGTTTTCTCATCGCGGCTTCGAAACCGTCGCAGTGGCGATGGCCTATGACCGGCCCGATTTTGTGTTGCATTTTGCCCGCACGCAGGCCTTGCCTTTCCCGGTCGCGCTGGATTTGCAGGGTGTCCTCGCCCAGGCTTACGCGCCGGTTGTCGTCACGCCGACTACGATTCTGATTGGTCCTGCGGGTGAAGTGATTCGGCGTTGGGTGGGTGAGCCAGCGAGTTGGCCCGCCCTCGAGTCCCTGATCGAATCAAATCTGACGGCGCCTGGCCGGACTTAAGCGCCAGAACGAAGCGCCAGAACGAAGCGCCAGAGTTAACTCCGCGGTTTAGGTGACCCCAGCCGCGTGGGCTTGCTGATCGGCGTGATAGCTTGAACGCACCAAGGCACCCACGGCCGCGTGCTGAAAGCCCAGGCCCTTGGCTTCCCGCTCAAACCGCTCGAACGTCTCGGGATGGACGTAGCGGCGCACGGGCAGATGATGGCCGGTTGGCGCGAGATATTGGCCAATCGTGAGCATGTCGATGGAATGCGCGCGCATGTCGCGCATGACCGCCAGAATTTCGTCGTCGGTCTCGCCCAGACCCACCATCAAACCGCTTTTGGTGGGCACGCTGGGATGGCGCTGTTTGAAGGTCTGCAGCAGGGCGAGTGAGTGGTCGTAGTCGGAACCTGGTCGCGCCTCGCGATAGAGTCTGGGCACGGTTTCGAGATTGTGATTCATGACGTCAGGGGGGGCCGCGTCGAGGATTGAGAGCGCGCGCTCCATTCGGCCCCGAAAATCGGGAACTAACACTTCGATTCGCGTGTCCGGACTTGCTTCCCTGACCGCCCGGATGCAATCAACAAAGTGTTGGGCGCCGCCATCGCGCAGGTCATCACGGTCGACTGAGGTGATCACCACATAAGAGAGGCGAAGCGCCGCGATGGTACGAGCGAGGTTCGCGGGCTCTTGCAAATCCAGCGGGTCGGGGCGACCGTGGCCAACATCGCAGAACGGGCATCGCCGGGTGCATTTGTCGCCCATGATCATGAACGTCGCGGTGCCCTTTCCAAAGCACTCACTGATGTTGGGGCAACTCGCTTCCTCACAGACCGTGTGGAGCCGGTTTTCGCGCAGGATCGACTTGATTTCCTGAAACCGCGATGAAGCGGGTGCCAGCTTGACGCGGATCCAGTCGGGCTTTTTCAGCGCCGGCACGGCTTCGACTTTGATCGGAATCCGTGCGGTCTTTGCCGCGCCTTTTTGTTTGAGCGTGGGATCGATGACGATTTTGGCGGGCGCAGGTTCAGTCATCAGAATTGGGGTTTGAAGCTTGCATGTCGGAATCCAGGAAGGCCGGTTCACATTCGAGCGAGGATGCCATCATTTGAACAAAAGACCGAGCGAGCGCGGTTACGTTCAGATCGTCATGTCGGCTTGGGTGCGGGTTGACGTCCGCCTCCGCATGGGTCGGGGTGGCCTGTAAAGCCCTTGCCAGATCGGTCACCCGCAAATCAGCAAACCCACAGGGGTGGATGCGCTCGAAGGGGCTGAGATCCATGGCGAGGTTGAGCGCGATGCCGTGAAAGCTGCAGCCTCGTGTGATTTTGAGTCCAAGGGCGGCGATTTTGGCCAATCCCAGACCGTTTGGATGGGCGGCGCTCAGATACACCCCAGGCATCCCGGTTCGGCGCTGCGCGTTGACCCCATGGTGGCCAAGCCAATCAATCGTTGCCTGTTCAAGACGTTGGACCAGCGCGCGCACCGACATTTGACGACGGGCCAGGTTCAACAGAACGTACACCACGGCCTGGCCCGGACCGTGATAGGTAACCTGCCCACCGCGTTCAACCCGAACAACCTCGGTGGGCTCGAGACCCAGCAGGTGCTCGGTGCGCCCGGCAAGTCCGAGCGTGAATACCGGGTCATGTTCAACCAGCCATAACTGGTCCTCGGTGTCAGGTTCGCGCGCCGTGGTCCAGGCGCGCATGGCCTCCCAGGTTTCCAGGTAGGGCCGGCGGCCCAGTTCCTGGATCGTGAGCGCCTTTTGCGCGCGCATCATGGGCGGGTCAGAGCACGACCCGAACCATCGGGTGGGTACTCAGCGCACGATAAAGGGTATCGAGTTGCTCACGGCTAAGCGCCTGAATGGTCGCGGTCAGGCCCAGATAATTGCCGGCTCGGGATGGCCTCTGGACCAGAGTGGCCGGATCAAAGTCCGGACAATGCTCGTGGACGAGTGCTCCGATCGTGTCCGCGAAGCCGGGCTCCGCAGGGCCCATGATTTTGATTGGAAATTCACACGGAAAGGTCAGCAGCTCGTGCGCGCCGATCGTCTGCGCGGGCCCATGGGTTCGATCGCCCGGCTTCATGCCTGCGTTTTGGCTCGCTGATAGCCCGCATGAAGGCGTTGACCGATTGGGCCCGGCTTGCCCGACTGTTCGCCATGACCGACCGGGCGGCCGTCGAGTTGGGTGATCGGCAGGATTTCCTTGGTCGCCGAACTCATCAGGAGTTCGTCCGCCGATTCCACTTCGCTGCGCAGGATGGGCCGAACCGTAAACGGAATGCCGTCGGCCGCACACAATTCGCTGATCAAACCGTAGCGGATCCCCTCAAGAATCCGATGATCCCGCGGGGGTGCCAGAACGGTGCCGTCGCGCACGACCCAGAGGTTGCTGGAGCTGCCTTCCGTGAGCATTCCGTCGCGGTACATCACGCATTCGACCGCGCCAGCATCCACCGCCGCCTGCCGCGCCAGGACGTTGCCGAGCAGCGCGATACTCTTGATGTCGCAATGCAACCAGCGCTCGTCAGGCAGCGAGACCGCATGAGCTCCGCGGCGCCGCAGGTCTTCACTCGGAAGTGTTAGCGGGCTGGTCATCGCGAAGACCGTTGGGTGAACGGCTGGGTCTGGAAAGGCGTGATCCCGCTTTGCTACGCCGCGCGTGACCTGCAAGTAAACGAACTGATCCGACCAGGGGTGTCGGGCCACCAAGGCTTCAACCAGGCTGGCCCATTGATCGTCATCCATTGGATCCGTGATCCGGAGTTTGGCGAGCGATCGACGCAAGCGAGCCCGATGTTCAGGCCACCGAAATGGCGCCCGCGCGTAGACCGGAACGACCTCGTACACGCCATCGCCAAAAATGAATCCGCGGTCGAGCACCGAGACGGTCGCGGTCGCGAGCGGCACAAAGGCGCCATTGAGCCAGCAGACCTGGTCGTCAGCGGCCGTTGGGTTCAGGACGGTCGTCGGTGCAGGCAACATGGGTTGGGGTTCAGGGGGTTCAGGGGGATGGCTGCAGGGGATTTACGCTGCCAGACCGATTTAGCGACTGCGCCACCACAAGCGGACCGAGTCCCATTGGCGGCCGACAAAGCCCGCGCCATCGACCGCGCCGAGTGCCACCATCGGTTGTTCGGCCAGAATCTGGTCACCTAATTTGACCCGCACGGTGCCGATTCGCTGACCGCGGGCGATGGGGGCGAGCAGCGGTTGCAGGCGTTCGATCTCGGC
>CAIPGD010000237.1 GCA_903864485.1 uncultured bacterium
ACCTGCCAACCTGGCATCGATGGCGAGAGTTGCTCGATGTCACTCACCTCGCGGTAACCGCTCGAGGGCCTGAGGGGCTGACCGAACTCCCGGCGGAGATGCAGGCGCTGTTGACTGCCCACGGCCGGGATGCCCTACCCGAACCCAATCAGCGCGGCGAGGACAATGCCGACGGCGCTAATAGCGCCGGTGGCGCGGAGGGCACACAGAACCCGGGGTACGCTTGCGGAAGTATTGTCCTGTTTCGAATGCCCGCGGTCCCGATTTCGTCGACGGCGTTACGTCGGCAACTGCAAGCCGGTGACCGCCCCCGAGAACTCCTGTCGGATGGAGTCATTGATTTGATCGACCGCCTTGGTCTGTATCGCTAACGGAGAGCCCCAGGCCCTATGGAATTGCGCAAATTGCAACGCGTCGTGGTCGACGCACTCGAAGATATCAAAGCTCAGGACATTCAAGTCTTTGATACCACCAAGCTGACCTCGCTCTTCGACCGGGTGATCATCGCCTCGGCGACTTCCAATCGACAAAGCCGCGCCATTGCCAGCAACGTCCGTGACAAGGCCAAGGCGGCCGGCAGCGACGTGATCGCGGTCGAAGGTGAAGAAACGGGTGAATGGGTCCTCGTCGATCTGGGCGACATCATCATCCACATCATGCAGCCCGCGATTCGTCAGTATTACAATTTAGAAGAAATCTGGGGTGGCAAAACCGTTCGCGTGCGACTCGGCGCGCCCGACCTGCCGTTGATTCCCAAGACCACCGCGAAGACCTCCGCGAAGACCACCGCGAAAACCACCCCGAAGACCAACGCGGAGCCAACCATCAAGGCGCCACGGAAGCGCGTCGTCAAACCCAAGACCGCAGCGGCTCCAGACGCTCCAGCCGCTGACTCTGCTCCCTGATTCTGCCCACTGATTTCGCCTCCTGATTTCGCCCCCTAAATCCTTCTCGCCAGCATGCGTATCCGGGTGATTGCGGTCGGTCTCAAACCACCCGCTTGGGTCAAGGAAGCCGCCCAGGAATACGCCGATCGCCTGCCGCCGGAACTGCGACTGGAATGGACCGAAGTTCGCCCGGATGTCCGTGGTCCGAGTGGCCATGCGCCCGCATGGATGGCTGCCGAGGCGGCTCGAATTCGCGAAGCAATTCCAGGTGGGTCAACCATCGTCGCACTCGATGAACATGGTGACGATCTGACCAGTCGGGCATTAGCGGCGCGGCTTGAACGCTGGCGCGACCGAGGTTCGCCTCTGGCGATCCTGATCGGCGGCCCCGACGGTCTTGACCCGGCGCTCAAACGAGACGCGCATGAACGGGTTCGGCTCTCGAGCCTGACCCTGCCACATGCGCTAGTTCGGGTCGTCATTGCGGAGCAGCTTTTCAGGGCGTGGGCCATCCTGAGCAATCATCCTTATCATCGCGATTAATGCTGGCATTTGAATTCATTTGGCTCGCTTCACAGAGCCCCCGGCGACGCGAGCTTCTTGGCCGACTGGGCGTTCGAGCTGAACTCCTGGTGGCCGATGCTTCGATTGATATCGCAGAAGACGTCGAGGCGCTTGAACACCCACTTGAAGGGGAGAACCCGACGCAATATGTCGAGCGAGTGGTTGCCGCCAAGCTCACGGCAGCGATGGCCCGACATCAGCGGCGTCGACTCGAGGCGGCACCGATTCTGGTCGCTGATACGACGGTCGCCATTGGCGGGCGGATTCTTGGGAAGCCCGCCCACGCAGCGGAAGCCGTCGAAATGCTGAGTGCCTTATCGGGCCGTTCACACCGGGTCTTGACCGCGATGGCGATCGCCAGGCCCCGGATTCGATCGAAATTGAGTGCACCGCCCGCGCCGAGCGATGGTGGGATGGAATCCCCTTGGCACCCCAAGATTTTGCGGGTTACCAGCCTATCGCGGGTGCGCTTTGCCCGCCTAAGCCGGGCCCAGATCGATCGATATGTCGCCACGGGCGAACCGATGGACAAGGCCGGAGCCTATGCAGTCCAAGGGGGCGCTGGCGCATTCATCCGGCGTATCGACGGCAGCGACACCGGGATCATGGGCTTACCCCTGTACGAAGCGTCGCGGTTACTGCAAAGCGCTGGCGCGCTTCCAAGATAGGTCTTCAGCTCATGTCGGAAACGATCCTGATCAATGTCATGCCGCAGGAAGTGCGCGTTGGCGTCGTCCAGAACGGAACGCTGCAAGAACTCCACATTGAACGTTCGGGTGGGCGTGGTCTGGTGGGTGACATTTGCCTCGGGCGCGTCACCCGAGTCCTGCCTGGAATGCAGTCGGCGTTTGTCGATATTGGCCTGGAGCGCTCGGCGTTCCTGCATGTGGCCGATGTCTGGCAGGCGTCCGCTGAGGTATCCAGTCCGGGTCCTTTGCCGATCGAGCGCCTACTCCACGAGGGTGATCGCCTGATGGTGCAGATCATGAAAGATCCCATCGGCACTAAAGGGGCAAGGCTGTCGACGCATCTCTCAATCGCAGGACGGTTTTTGGTTTACCTGCCGCTGGACCCCCATATCGGCATCAGTCAACGAATTGATGATGAGGGCCAGCGCGAAGCACTGCGCGCCCGCGTGCGCGAGGCGGTTCCGCCGGATGAGCGCGGCGGCTTCATTGCCCGCACGATCGCTGAGGAAGCCACCAACGCTGAACTCTCCGCCGATGTGCAATACCTGCGCAAACGCTGGAAGCAGATCATCGAAGGGAGCACAAAACATCCGCCGCCGGTTGTCTTGTGTCAGGAACTGAGCCTGTCACAACGAGTCGTGAGGGACCTGATCGGTGAAGACACTCAGACCATTCTTGTCGACTCGGCCGAGGCGTATGACGCCCTCCTTGCGTTTGCCCTGGACTACATGCCGTCCCTGGCGACACGCCTGGCCCGTCATCAGGGCGACCGGCCAATCTTCGATCTCCACGGCGTTGAAGACGAAATCGGTCGCGCAATCGAACGCAAAGTGGGACTCAAGTCGGGCGGCTATCTGATCATTGATCCCACCGAAGCGCTCACCACGATCGACGTCAATACGGGCGGTTTTGTCGGTGGACGCAGCTTTGACGATACGGTTTTCAAGACGAATCTTGAGGCCGCACAAGCGATCGCGCGACAGATGCGCCTGCGCAATCTGGGCGGAATCATCATTATCGATTTTATCGACATGCAAAACACGGAGCATCGCGAGGCGGTGCTGGCAGAACTCGGGCGAGCACTGGCCAAAGATCGGACTCGGACAACCGTGAGCGGTTTCACCACCCTGGGTCTGGTCGAGGTCACGCGCAAACGCACCCGCGAATCGCTCGCCCAACAACTCTGCGAGCCCTGCAAGGTTTGTAATGGTCGTGGGTCGCTCAAGACCGCACGGACAGTTTGTTATGAAATTCTGCGCGAAATCGACCGCGAAGCGCGTCAGTTCAATCCCAAACAGTTCCGGATTGTTGCCTCACAGGCGGTCGTTGATCTGTTTCTTGATGACGAAGCCGGATTTTTAGCCACGCTGACCGAGCGCATCGGCAGACCTGTGGCGTTGACAGTCGAAACTATTTACTCTCAAGAACAGTACGACATTGTGCTGATGTAGCGAGGTTTACTCATCGACGTCCGTTAACGCTCGCACATCAACCGAATCGGTCAGCCCGCGCTTCCGGCCAGTATCGACGAAACACCTCAATCGGTGGATCGCCTGCCAGGAGAGCGCCATGGGGCATCGTCGGATAGAGATCGGCCAGCGATGAAATCTCGGTAGGCGATACGCGACGCATGATGTGTTGCGCGCGCAATCGGCCCGGATGATCCAATCCAGCCGCTGCGACCAGTTCGGCAAGCGCCTCGACCGTATTGTGATGAAAATTATAAACACGCTGCGCTTTGTCGGTGACGACAAGCGCGCGCTGGCGGATCGGGTCCTGAGTTGCGACACCGGTCGGACACGCCCCTGTATGGCAATGCTGTGCCTGAATACACCCGACCGCAAACATGAAGCCGCGAGCGGCATTACACCAGTCCGCACCCAACGCCATCGTCCCAGCGATATCAAATGCTGTAATCATCCGCCCGGCAGCACCAATCCGAACACGCCCCCTAAGATCGAGGCCTAACAGCGTGTTGTGCACCAGGCGGAGCCCATCGCGCATCGGCATCCCAACGTGGTCCATGAATTCGACGGGCGCTGCACCCGTACCGCCTTCCTTGCCATCGACCACGATGAAATCTGGCGTAATTCCAGTTTCTTGCATGGCCTTGGCGATTGCGAACCATTCCCAGGGATGACCAATTGCCAGCTTGAATCCGGTCGGTTTGTCGCCAGAAAGTTCGCGCAATCGGGCGATAAATTCCAGTAACTGAATCGGTGTCGAGAATTCACGGTGACTGGCGGGAGAAATGCAGTCGGTCCAGATCGGCACTCCGCGTGCCTCGGCGATCTCAGCCGTCACTTTCGGCCCGGGCAAAACGCCACCGTGACCAGGTTTAGCACCCTGCGAAAGTTTGACCTCGATCATGCGGACCTGAGGGTGAGTCGCCTGCGCCGCAAACCGCTCCGGGTCGAATCGCCCATTAGCGGTCCGACAGCCAAAGTACCCACTGCCAATTTCCCAAATCAGATCGCCGCCATGTTCGCGGTGATGCACGGAAATAGAACCTTCGCCCGTGTCATGCGCGAACCCACCCAGCTTGGCCCCCCGATTCAGCGACTGAATGGCGTTGCCCGAGAGCGCGCCAAAACTCATCGCGGAAATATTGAAGACTGAGGCATCGTAGGGCTGCGCCCGATCGCCGCCGATCCGGACCCTAAAGTCGGCTGGCTCGGCCACCTTGGCGGGCGCGATCGAATGGTTGATCCACTCAAACCCTACTGCGTAGGGATCAAATTGCGTCCCGAACGGACGCTTGTCGAGTACATTTTTGGAGCGCTGATAGACGATCGCGCGCTGTTGGCGCGAGAAAGGCGCGGCTTCAGTGTCGCTCTCGATAAAGTACTGGCGAATCTCCGGCCCGATAAATTCGAGCATGAAACGCAAATGCCCAATGATGGGATAGTTGCGCTGAATAGAATGATGGGTCTGCTGCAAATCGCGCAAGCCAATCACGACCAACAAGATCGGCCCGAGCGCCCAGGGCCATTGGATCATTCCCGCCGCGGCCAGTGCGACGAGCAGCAAACTGCCCATGACCGACAACTGCAAAACAAAGAAACGACTGATTGCCATTAAGTGGCTCCTGCAATGGACCGTTCTGAAGAGACGAATGAGTGAATGACGCCACCGCCCAGGCAAACTTCACCACGGTATAGGACCGCCGACTGACCCGGAGTCACGGCCCATTGGGGTTGCCGGAAATCAAGCGTGATCGATGAACCAAACGTTGAACCAAACGATGAACCAAGCGTTGAACCAAGCGTTGAACCAACAGTCGACTCGAACGTTGACTCGGCTGGCGCCACGGCCGTCAGGCGACAGGGCGCATCGTCTTGCCGGTAGCGTGTCTTCGCGCTCAGATGGTTGGTTTGATCGCTGGTTTGATCCTGGGATTCCTCGTGGATTTCCTCAGGAGGAGCACCTGCAATCCAGTGCACGTCGCTCGCGTGCAGCGATTCCGAAAGCAACCAGGGATGGTCATGGCCCTGGACGACCCACAAGGTGTTGCGCGCCATGTCTTTACGGGCGACGTACCATGCATCGCCATTGCCGCCCCTAGAGCCGCCCACGCCGATGCCTTTGCGTTGACCGAGCGTATAAAAACTCAAGCCCACATGTTCGCCAATCAAGCGTCCGCCGGGCTCCCGGATCGGGCCGGGGCGGTGGGCCAGATAGCGCGCCAAAAACTCCCGGAACGGCCGCTCACCAATAAAGCAGATTCCGGTGGAGTCCTTCTTGGCGGCATTTGGCAGGCCGATCCGACGGGCGATCTCCCGAACGACCGGCTTTGGCAAGTGGCCCACCGGAAACAGGGTTCGAGAGAGTTGGGCCTGATTGAGCCGATGAAGAAAATAACTTTGATCTTTGGCGGCATCAAGACCCCGCAGGAGCTGCCAGACGTTTG
Organism: uncultured bacterium; assembly: GCA_903864485.1. Classification (GTDB taxonomy): domain Bacteria; phylum Pseudomonadota; class Gammaproteobacteria; order Burkholderiales; family Burkholderiaceae_E; genus RFPW01. The sequence continues at coordinate 6,051 of CAIPGD010000237.1, forward strand.
CGCCCTTAGCCTGCCGGACCCGGGCGTAATGGCCGGTCGCAATCCGCTCGGCGCCCAGCATCAGGGCATGATCGAGAAAGGCCCGAAACTTGATTTCGGCGTTACACAAAATATCGGGATTGGGGGTCCGGCCCGCCTCGTATTCGCGCAGGAATTCGGCGAACACGCGATCCTTGTACTGAGCGGAAAAATTAACGGCTTCGAGGGGTACGCCCGCGCAATCTGCTGCGCTTGCAGCATCAATCAGATCCTGACGGGTAGAACAATACTCTCCGTCATCATCATCCTCCCAGTTTTTCATGAAGAGACCGATGACGTCCCAGCCGGCTTGCTTGAGCATCCACGCCGAAACCGACGAGTCCACACCGCCCGATAAGCCCACCACGACACGTTGTCCTTGACCAGCGGGGACCGCTTCAAGCCATCGATCGAGGTCCTGATCAAAGCGATCGTCAGTGCCGGTAGATGACATTCGAATCAAAATCGGGCGAAAATCGCGGGTTGATGAATTCGATCAGTCTAATGGCATCCACCCAAGGTAGGGGCACCACCGGGCCCCTGTCTGCCACCACGTGCTATAAGACCCGATAAATAGACTCATTAATTTAGAGCACGATTACCTAATGCAGAAGGAGTTAGCCATGCGTATCGGCATTCCGACCGAAACGCGCCCCGGCGAAGTCAGGGTGGCGGGAACGGCGGAAACGGTCAAAAAATTGGTCGCCGCAGGCCATCAGGTTCTGGTTCAGGCTGGGGCTGGTTTGCCCGCGGCCCAGACGGACGCCGCCTACGCGGCAGCCGGTGCCGAGATCGTTGCCCCCGAAGCGGCGTTCAGTTGCGACCTGGTTCTCAAAGTGCGATCGCCGCAAGCGGCGGAACTCAACCAAATGCGGCGCGGCGCGGCCGTGGTCGGGATGCTGGACCCGTTCGACCGCGACGGACTAGAAGCGATGGCTGCGGCCGGCCTGACCGCTTTTGCACTCGAAGCCGCGCCCCGAATAACCCGTGCGCAGAGCCTGGATGTGCTGTCGAGCCAGGCCAACATTGCCGGCTACAAGGCGGTGCTGATTGCTTCGAATGTTTACCCGCGCTTTTTTCCGATGCTGATGACGGCGGCGGGTACGGTCAAGGCCGCACGCGTCCTGGTGTTGGGCGCGGGCGTGGCGGGACTGCAGGCGATTGCGACCGCCAAACGGCTCGGCGCAGTGGTTGAAGCTTTTGATGTTCGACCCGATGTCAAAGAACAGGTCGAGTCGCTTGGCGCCAAGTTCGTCGAAGTCCCGTTGACCGCCGAAGAAGCCACCCTTGCCAAAGGTCAGGGCGGGTACGCGCGCGAGATGGGCGATGATTACAAACGCCGTCAAAGTGTGTTGGTCGCTGAGCGGGTTGCGCTGGCCGATGTCGTGATCACCACCGCGCTGATCCCAGGTCGCGCGGCGCCGCTGCTGGTCACCGATGCGATGGTCTCTGCCATGCGGGCAGGGGCCGTCATCGTGGATATGGCGGCGGGCCGAGGGGCCGACGG
>CAIPGD010000238.1 GCA_903864485.1 uncultured bacterium
ATGGTTATCAGATCCGCAACTCTGGGTGTCGTTTCTCACACTCACCGCTCTTGAGATCGTCCTCGGGATCGACAACCTCGTTTTCATTGCGATCCTCTCGGATCGCTTACCGATCGAGCGACGCCCGAGTGCGCGCCGAGTGGGGCTGGCCCTCGCCCTGATCACCCGCCTGCTCTTGCTCTCAATGCTGTTTGTCATCAGCCAATTGACCGCACCGATCGTCACGCTCTTCGGCCAAGGCTTCTCCTGGCGGGACTTGATTCTTCTAGGCGGAGGATTGTTTCTGATTTACAAGGCGACTGCCGAAATCCACGAAATGACTGCGGGTCCTGCGGAAACCGACAACGAGGCGTCGCGCAAGCCGGCGAATTACCTGGCTGTCGTGAGTCAGATTGCCGTGGTCGACATCATCTTCTCGCTGGATTCAGTCATTACCGCAGTTGGTATGGCCGACAACTTAGGTGTCATGGTTGCGGCGGTCATCGCCGCGGTGCTCGTCATGCTCCTGGCGTCGACCCCCCTATCCATCTTCGTCTCGACGCACCCTACGGTCAAGATGCTTGCCCTGGCGTTTTTGCTCATGGTGGGCCTCGCCCTGATCGCCGATGGCTGCGGGCTGCATATCCCCAAAGGCTACCTGTACGCAGCGATGGCCTTTTCGACGGTGGTCGAAGCCCTCAACCTGGCGGTGGCAAAGCGACGCCGGTCGGCAACATGAAAAGAGGCGTCACAGTGCTTACTTGGAGATCCCTTAAGCTCAGCTGAATCTTTAGCAAAACAGCTGACCATGACTCAACGATTCAAACCCCTATTGGTGATCTTCGCCGCCGTTGTCGGGCTCTTAGGGGGCGCGGCGCAAGGGGCACCCGCGGCCACACCTTTGGGGGCAGCGGCCGAAAAACCACTGGTGCTTCTCATTAGTATCGACGGCTTCAAACCGTCGTATCTTTCAAAATCATCGGCGCCAAATCTGTTCGAGTTAGCCAACAGGGGGATGATGGCTCAAGGCCTTATTTCAGCGTTCCCGTCGGTGACCTTTCCCAATCACGTGACGATCGTGACCGGTCAAACGCCCGATCATCATGGGATCGTGAACAACACGATGACGGACCCCGGGACCACGCAACGATTCAGTCTTGGATCACGTGAGGCGGTTGAAAACCCGTTCTGGTGGCAAGAATCCAAACCGATCTGGATCGCCGCAAGAAAGCAAGGCAAGGTGGCATCCACGCTCTTCTGGCCGGGTTCGGAGACCACGATCGACGGCCTCAGGCCGAATGACTGGTTGCGATACGACCACGACATGTCCCATGAAACGCGGATCAAGACCTTGGTGGGATGGCTATCTCGTCCCCCAGCCGAGCGACCTGATTTCGCTACTCTTTATTTTGCCGACGTGGACTCAGCGGGGCATTCGGCTGGCCCTGACAGCCAGGCAGTCCAGGATTCGGTCAAGAAGGTGGATGATTCAATCGGAGAACTTTCCAGGGAATTAAAAAGACTTGGTCTGTTAGAGCGAACCACCTGGATCATCGTTTCAGATCATGGAATGGCCTCATCCCCGGTTGAAAAGGTCGTGTCAGCACAGGGATTGCTGGCGAATTTCCCTGCGGCCCGATGGGAATGGCTCGGCGCGCTAGCAGGTGTCCGCCTCAACGGGGCGTCCAGTGAGGGCGTCATGCAAGCCCTCTCGACCTTGCCTCATGCCTCGTGCTGGCCCAAGGCCGACCTCCCCAAGCGTTATCGCTTTGGGACCCATCGCCGGATCCCGGAAATCGTATGCCTGGCCGAGGTCGGTTACAGCCTGACGGACAACCCGGCGCGCAAAGGTCCGCTGGGACAGCACGGATACGACCCTGAAGATCTCTCCATGCACGGTTTGCTGATTGTTGCGGGAAATCGGATTCAGTCCGGCACGCTCGGCCTCGTCAACAACCTCGAGATTTATGGGTTAATGTGCCGATTGCTCGGTATTACGCCCGAGCGTCATGACGGCGAAGACACGCTGCACCAGCAGGTGATCAAAAACTAAATTGATCAGGAGACAAACATGCGCTTTTTGAAGGCCAGCCTGGCTGGCGTACTTGCACTCGGCTTTCAGGTTGCCGCTTATGCACAGAGCAACTGGTACCCGAGCAAATGGGGGCCGACCGATGAAATCGGTTCCGCCAATTACCTAACACCGGAGCGCGCACTGCAGGCCTCCAAACTGGTCAAGACCGGCAAAACCTATTCGCTGGGCATCACCGTCAACACCACGACGCCAGCATTTCCGCCACGGACCTGTTCGATTTATATCGTTCAACCGGGGCAGGTTGGGTCTGCGGACGGGCTCGGCCACACCCATACGACTTATAACGATGACATCCTGAATTGCTGGACCGGGATTGGTACCCAGCTTGACGGTCTGGGTCATATCGGCGTTGGGGAAATTTATTACAACGGCAATAAATGGTCCGATTTCGCCACGATGAATGGCCTGAAAAAGCTTGGCGCCCACAAGGTTCCGCCGATGGTGACCCGCGGGATCATGCTCGACATGGCCGGGTACTATGGCGTTGACGTGGTCAAAGAGGGAACGGCCTACAACCGGGCTGAAATCGACGCCGCCGCGAAGCGTCAAGGGCTGGAAATTCGCGAGGGTGATGTCGTGATTTTCCATTCCGGCTGGATGAATATCCTGGATAAGGACCCCAAACGCTGGGGCTCGGTTGAGCCCGGCCTGGGTCGAGAGGGTGCCAAATATCTCGTCTCCAAAGGCGTGGTTGCGGTCGGTGCAGACACCTGGGCGGTGGAAGCCATCCCATTTGAACAAGGCGCCGGGGTTTTCGAGGTCCATCAGATTTTATTGCCGATGAGTGGCACCTACATTCTCGAAAATATCAACACCCTTGAACTGGCCAAGGACAAAGCGTACGAATTCATGTTCGTCTTGGGGCAAAACAAGTACGAGGGCTCGGTACAGTCGATGATCAACCCAATCGCGATCCGCTAACAGTCCGATCCCGATCCCGGTCCGATCCCGGTCCGATCCGTAGTAACCGACCAGGCGGCGCCTTTTTGGCGCCGTCGACCCAACTTATTCGTTTTTTTTTGAGGGTTTTTTCCCCATAGTCCGTTGAACCGGCCATACTTCGGGGAACGTTTGGACAAGCCTTGAGCGGCATTCGCTTCGCGCAGCGCTTTGGTCCCCCACTCTGGACCTCAACCCCGATGGAGGACTTGCGATGCCGCCTGATGACGACGAAGCCCCAGCCCCAAAAAAACCAATGTCATTGGCCGAGGCCCTTAAAGAAGGGGTCAAGGGCGCCAGCGGCCAGATAACCGATGTTTCTCAGCTCGATGGCCCATCGAAATGCGCCGTTGTTTTGCTCACGGTCGGCGCCGAACTCGGTTCTGAGGTCTTACGACTGCTTTCGCCGTTCGAGGTCCAAAAACTTTCCTCGCGAATGGCCGTCGTGCGCTCTTTATCGCGCGACATCATCGTCGCGGTACTCCGGGAATTCAAGGAAACCACCAGTAGTAATGCGTCGGTCGCGTTCGACACCGACAACTTCATGGCCTCGATGCTTAACAAGGCATTGGGTGCAGACGGCGCAAGCGATTTGCTTGGTCGCCTCGAGGCGGCGATGGACATGTCGGGCGTGGAGACGCTCAAGCGCCTCGAACCCGATGTCCTCTATGAGGCAATCAAAAACGAACACCCGCAGATTCTGGCGACGATTTTTGTGTTTCTGGAGCCCGCTCAATCATCGACCTTGTCGAAATTCTTCCCCGACGAACTCCGCAATGAAATCTTGCTGCGAGTCGCTCTCCTCGAAAAGGTTCAGCCTGCTGCACTGAAAGAACTGAACGAGACGATGGCCAATATGATGCCCCCGGGTGGCGATGGCCAGCGCGCCAGCGTGGGCGGCGTCGTTCCGACTGCAGAAATTCTGAATATGCTGTCTGGCGGATTGGATCAGGAAGCGCTGTCGACGATTCGCGCTTATGACGCGGATCTGGCGGCGCGGATCATGGAACAGATGTTTACCTTCGAAGATCTGGTCCAGCTTGAAGATCGGTCGTTGCAGGCCCTG
>CAIPGD010000239.1 GCA_903864485.1 uncultured bacterium
AGGGTGTTGAGATGGTGATGCCGGGCGACAACATCAAGATGGATGTGGAGTTGATTGCGCCGATTGCGATGGAGCAGGGTTTGCGGTTTGCGATCCGCGAAGGCGGACGTACTGTCGGTGCGGGCGTGGTCGCCAAAATCCACGCTTGAATCTGACACGGACACTCGGGCCCGGCATGGACCGGTTTTGGAATTGGCCGTCTGCGGACGGGACCATTGTTTGAAAGGCAGTAGGGGCATAGCTCAATTGGCAGAGCGTCGGTCTCCAAAACCGAAGGTTGGGGGTTCGATTCCCTCTGCCCCTGCCATCCGCCTTTGGGGATTTCTCGCACACGATGGCTAGTCAACAGGTCGAAGTCGTCGCCTCCACGGCAGACCGCGTCAAACTCGCAGCCGCCATTCTGTTGGTGGTCGCTGGGCTCGTCGCGTTTTATGGTTTGGTCAAACAACCCATTGCAGCCGGGGTGGGTGTTTTGCTGGTGGGCTTGGCGGGTGGAGTTGCCCTCGGGTTTCTCAGTGGCCCTGGTCAGCGCCTGATTGCGTTTGGGCGGGACTCCTGGTCTGAGACCCGGCGCGTGGTTTGGCCGACTCGTAAGGAAACCATGCAGGTCACCTTGGTGGTCTTTGGATTTGTCGTCGCGATGGCGATTTTTTTGTGGGTCGTCGATAAATCGCTGGAGTGGGTTCTTTATGACCTGCTTCTTGGGTGGAAAAAATAATGTCGAAACGCTGGTACGTCGTTCATGCTTATTCCGGAATGGAAAAAAGCGTCGCGCGCGCCCTTCAGGAGCGCATCGACCGGGCCGGTATGCAAGACCGTTTCGGCAAAATTCTCGTCCCGACCGAAGAAGTTGTCGAGATGAAGGGCGGTCAGCGCACCATCTCTGAACGGCGGTTTTTCCCCGGTTATGTGTTGGTCGAGATGGACATGGCCGATGAAACTTGGCATTTAGTCAAGAATACGGCTAAAGTAACGGGTTTCCTGGGCGGTTCTGGCTCTAGGCCAGCGCCGATTTCCGAAAAGGAAGTCCAGAAGATCATGGATCAGATGCAGGAGGGCGTGGAAAAACCCAAGCCCAAGACCCTGTTTGAGATCGGTGAGATGGTGCGCGTACGCGAAGGCCCATTCACGGATTTCAATGGCAACGTCGAGGAAGTGAATTACGAGAAGAGTCGATTGCGGGTTTCGGTGACCATTTTTGGTCGTGCAACCCCGGTCGAGCTTGAATTCGGTCAAGTCGAAAAGCTTTGACCACCCCCGAGGAGCTAGGTGACTGCCACCGGCAGTGAGCCCAGCGTTCGTACTCAACCTGGAGAGCGCCAGTCATGGCAAAGAAGATTGTCGGTTTTATCAAGTTGCAGGTGCCGGCTGGAAAAGCCAATCCGTCACCGCCGATTGGCCCCGCACTCGGTCAGCGCGGCCTCAACATCATGGAATTCTGCAAGGCGTTTAACGCCCAGACCCAGGGCGTTGAGCCGGGCTTGCCGTTGCCCGTGGTCATCACTGCGTACGCGGACAAGAGTTTCACGTTCATCCTCAAGACGCCGCCGGCTTCGATTCTGATCAAGAAAGCGGCCGGGATTCAGCGTGGTTCTTCCAAACCTCATGCAGAAAAAGTCGGCCGGATCACCCGGGCGCAGGCCGAAGCGATTGCGACCCAAAAACTTCCCGATCTGACTGCGTCAGATCTCGATGCAGCGGTGCGCACGATCGCGGGAAGCGCCCGCAGCATGGGTATCAACGTGGAGGGCTTCTAACATGGCAGCCAGTGCAACCAAGCGCATGAAGGCGCTTAAGGAACTGATTGACCGGCAAAAGCTCTATCCGGTGGCCGAGGCCCTGGCATTGGTCAAGCAGACCGCCCGGGCCAAGTTCGATGAGTCCGTCGACGTTGCCGTTCAGTTGGGCGTCGATTCGAAAAAGTCGGATCAGGTGGTGCGCGGATCCGTCGTTCTGCCAGCCGGTACCGGAAAATCTGTTCGGGTCGCCGTTTTTACCCAGGGCGCCAAGGCCGATGATGCACGCAACGCCGGCGCCGACATCGTCGGCATGGAAGACCTAGCGGAACGCATCAAGGGCGGACAGATCGATTTCGATATCGTGATCGCGTCGCCCGATGCGATGCGGGTCGTTGGTGCTCTAGGCCAGATCCTTGGTCCGCGCGGCCTAATGCCGAACCCCAAGGTCGGCACCGTCACGCCGGACGTGGTGACAGCGGTCAAGAACGCCAAAGCTGGTCAGGTTCAGTACCGCACTGACAAGGGCGGCATCATTCACGCAACGATCGGTCGGGCCTCGTTTGAGCCGACCGCTTTACAGAGCAATTTGTTGGCCTTGATTGAGGCGCTCAACCGTCAGCGTCCCACCAATGCCAAGGGGGTTTACCTGCGCAAGGTCGCGCTGTCGAGCACGATGGGGGTGGGCGTTCGCGTCGACACCCAATCGCTCTCGGCGGCGTCGGTCTAACCGCAATCACAGCACTTTGGGCCGCTGCCTCGGTTTCAGTCTTGGGCGCCGCAAGGTGAGCAGGACTGCAATTGGAGTGGCGGGTTATCAAAGACCGCAGGGGGATGGAGATCCTCAATGGCGTTCAATCAGTCCTGAATCTGCTCTCGGGCAGAAACGAGACGCGGTGAACGTGCCCTGCGCAGATGGCGTCCCCGAAGAGAGTTTCGCGTTGCAATCGGTTTGTTGGATGCCGTCTCAGCGGCCTTTAGCGATCCGCCCGCTTCGAAGACTCGACCTCGGTCGCCGAGTCGGCGCCCTGGTGTCGCCAACCACCCAGCCGGGTGGCGCGTTGCCAGGCTGTCATTTTCGTGGAGTTTGACCATGGGTCTGAATCGACAGGAGAAGGCGGTTGTCATCGAGGAAGTCACGGCGCGTGTCGCCGCGGCAGGTGCGATGGTCCTCGCTGAATACCGTGGTCTGGAAGTGGGAAAGATCACGACCCTGCGCAAGCAGGCGCGTGAAAACGGCGTTTACCTGCGGGTTCTGAAGAACACGCTGGCGCGGCGTGCCGTCGCTGGAACCCCATATGAACACTTGGCTGACCAGATGGTTGGCCCGCTGATCTATGGGATTTCGGTCGATCCGGTGCAGGCCGCGAAAGTGCTCGTCGAGTTTGCCAAAAGCAATGACAAGCTTGTCATCAAATCGGGTGCCCTGCCTGGGAGCGTCTTTGACGCAAACGGGGTCAAGGCGCTGGCGACGATGCCGAGCCGTGAAGAGCTTTTGGCCAAGCTGATGGGCACGATGCAGGCACCTGTGACGAAGTTCGTGCAGACGCTCAACGAAGTCCCGAGCAAGTTTGTGCGTACCCTCGCCGCGTTGCGCGATCAGCGCGAAGGCGCTGCCGCCTGACCCACCCTTCCAGAGCCATTATCGGCCGAGCGAACCTTCGGGTCGCGGCGGTCATTAACCGATGCATTTTAGGAATTGAAGATGTCACTCAATAAAGAAGAAGTTCTCGACGCCATTGCTGGCATGACCGTGTTGCAGCTCTCCGAGCTGATCAAGGCGATGGAAGAGAAATTTGGCGTGTCGGCTGCGGCTGCCGTCGCCGTGGCTGCGGGCCCTGCAGCAGCTGGTCCGGCTGCTGCTGCGGTCGAAGAGCAAACTGAATTCACCGTCATGCTCGCTGCGTTTGGCGAGAAGAAGGTCGAAGTCATCAAGGTGGTTCGTGCGGCCACCGGTCTGGGCCTCAAAGAGGCGAAAGATCTGGTCGATGCGGCGCCGAAGCCCGTCAAGGAAGGGGTTTCAAAGGCCGATGCCGAGGCGCTCAAAAAGCAACTCGAAGAAGCCGGCGCAAAGGTCGAGATCAAGTAAGACCGGTTGGGATCGGACGCTTAGCGGCCGGTCCCAACGTTTCACAGTCCCTCTTTTTCGGGGCTTGCCGGCTAGGGGTTTGAGGTGTTGGATTTCTGTCCCTCCAAGCCTTTAGCCGGCAATCTCTGCCGACCACGCACCACGGAGCGCCCATGGCCCAAACGTATTCTTTCACCGAGAAGAAGCGCATCCGCAAGAGCTTCGCCAAACGCACCATCGTCCAAGAGGTGCCGTATCTGTTGGCGACTCAGCTTGAATCCTATCGACACTTTCTTCAGGCCGATCGGCTGGGGACTGAGCGTCACAACGACGGACTTCAGGCCGCTTTTACCTCGATCTTCCCGATCGTCTCGCACAACGAGATGGCACGCCTCGAGTTCGTCAGTTATCTGCTTGGGACGCCGGCGTTCGACGTCGTCGAATGTCAGCAACGGGGCCTGACCTTTTGCTCGCCGCTGCGCGCTCGCCTGCGCCTGGTCATCAATGACCGCGAAGCTGCCAAGCCGACCGTCAAGGAAGTCAAGGAGCAAGAGGTCTACATGGGCGAATTGCCCCTGATGACCGTTAATGGCTCGTTTGTCATCAATGGCACGGAACGGGTCATTGTGAGCCAGTTGCACCGATCACCGGGCGTGTTCTTTGAGCATGACCGGGGCAAAACCCATAGCTCGGGCAAGTTGCTGTTTTCGGCCCGGATCATCCCCTACCGCGGCTCGTGGCTTGATTTCGAGTTTGACGCCAAGGACATCCTGTACTTCCGCGTTGACCGCCGACGCAAGATGCCGGTGACGATTCTGCTCAAAGCGATCGGCCTCAATTCTGAAGCGATCCTGGCCCACTTCTTTGAATTCGACCATCTGCGGCTAATGAACGAAGGGGCCCGTCTGCAGCTGGTTCCTGAGCGTCTCAAGGGCGAGATTGCCCGCTTTGATATCTCCGCGCCCGACGGTACCCTGATTGTGGCGCGCGACAAGCGGGTCAATGCCAAGCACATCCGCGAGATGACGGCTGGTGGCCTCGATTCGATCGCCGTGCCCGATGACTATTTGCTCGGGCGTACGATCGCTCGCCACGTGGTCGATCCCGAGACGGGCGAAGTCGTTGCGATGGCCAACGAGGAAATCACCCTCGATACGCTCAAGAAGCTGCGGACCGCGGGCGTGCAGGATTTTGCGACCCTCTACACCAATGATCTTGATCACGGGGCGTACATCTCGAGCACGCTTCGGGTTGACGAGACAGCCGATCAGAACGCTGCGAAGATCGCGATCTATCGGATGATGCGACCTGGCGAGCCGCCCACCGAAGACGCGGTCGAAGCGCTCTTTTATCGTCTTTTTTACAGCGAAGATGCGTACGACTTGTCGCGCGTGGGCCGGATGAAGTTCAACCGCCGCGTCGGTCGTGAAGAGACCACGGGCAAGATGACCTTGGGCAACGAGGACGTCCTGGCGGTGATCAAGATTCTGGTCGAACTGCGCAATGGTCAGGGCGAAATCGATGACATTGACCACCTCGGCAATCGCCGGGTGCGTTGCGTCGGTGAACTCGCCGAAAATCAGTTTCGCGCTGGTTTAGTGCGGGTAGAGCGGGCGGTTAAAGAGCGCCTGGGTCAGGCTGAGACTGAGAATCTCATGCCGCATGATCTGATCAACTCCAAGCCGATCAGTGCTGCGATTCGCGAGTTCTTTGGCTCAAGCCAGCTCAGCCAGTTTATGGACCAGACCAACCCGCTCTCGGAGATCACGCACAAGCGTCGCGTGTCTGCCCTCGGGCCCGGTGGTTTGACCCGTGAACGCGCTGGATTTGAGGTCCGTGACGTGCATCCCACCCATTACGGTCGGGTCTGTCCAATTGAGACCCCTGAGGGGCCTAACATTGGTCTGATCAACTCGCTTGCGCTGTTTGCACGGCTCAATGAGTTTGGTTTTCTCGAAACCCCATATCGCAAAGTCGACCAAGGGATGTTGACCGATCGCGTCGACTATCTATCGGCGATCGAAGAGGGACGATTCGTGATCGCCCAGGCCAACGCCGAGCTCGATGAGAACGGTCGCCTCACGGGCGACCTCGTAAGCGTACGCGTCAACGGCGAGACCCAGCTTTCGACCTCTGACCGGGTTGATTACATTGACGTGGCGCCAAGCCAGATCGTCTCGGTGGCGGCCTCGCTCATTCCGTTCCTTGAACATGACGACGCGAACCGTGCGCTCATGGGATCGAACATGCAGCGTCAGGCGGTACCTTGCCTGCGGCCTGAGAAGCCGCTCGTGGGGACCGGTATCGAGCGGACCTGTGCGGTCGACTCGGGCACGGTCGTGACCGCACTGCGCGGAGGCTTGGTGGATTACGTCGACTCCGATCGGATCGTTGTTCGGGTCAATGATGATGAGGCGGCGGACGGGCAGACAGGCGTCGATATTTACAACCTTATTAAGTACACACGCAGCAACCAGAACACGAATATCAACCAGCGCCCCATCGTGCGTCAGGGCGACATCATTGTGCGCGGCGACGTGGTGGCCGATGGTGCTTCGACTGATCTGGGTGAACTAGCCCTGGGCCAGAACATGCTGGTCGCGTTCATGCCTTGGAATGGTTATAACTTTGAGGATTCGATCCTGATTAGTGAGAAGGTCGTTGCCGACGATCGTTTCACATCGATTCATATCGAAGAACTGAACGTGCTGGCCCGTGATACGAAGCTGGGGCCTGAGGAAATTACCAAGGACATCAGCAATCTCAGCGAATCGCAGCTCGGACGTCTGGACGACGCTGGAATTGTTTACATCGGGGCCGAGGTAGCGGCGGGCGACACGTTGGTTGGCAAGGTCACGCCGAAGGGCGAAACCCAGCTGACGCCAGAAGAAAAGCTCTTGCGCGCGATCTTTGGTGAGAAAGCGAGCGACGTTAAAGACACGAGTCTGCGGGTGCCATCGGGCATGGCCGGAACCGTGATTGACGTGCAAGTGTTTACCCGCGAAGGAATCGTTCGCGACAAGCGGGCCCAGTCGATCATTGATGATGAACTCAAGCGTTATCGTCAAGATTTGAATGATCAGTTGCGCATTGTCGAAAACGATATGTTCTCTCGCGTGCGTCGCTTCCTGATTGGTAAAGCGGTCAATGGCGGACCGAAGCGAATCGCGAAAGGTACGCTGGTCGACGAGGCCTATTTGAGTGATCTGGATCGTTACCACTGGTTTGAAGTCCGGCTCGCCGAGGAGGCGGCTGCGACCCAGCTTGAACAGATGCGCGAGTCAATCGAGCAGCGTCGCCACCAGTTCGATCTTGCCTTCGAGGAGAAGCGCAAGAAGCTGACTCAGGGCGACGAGCTGCCCCCGGGCGTGCTCAAGATGGTCAAGGTCTATGTGGCCGTGAAGCGCCGACTGCAGCCAGGTGACAAGATGGCCGGTCGCCATGGCAACAAGGGCGTGGTCTCCAAAATCACCCCAATCGAAGAGATGCCGTACATGGCCGATGGGACCCCGGTCGACATCGTGCTGAATCCGCTCGGCGTGCCAAGCCGGATGAACATCGGTCAGATCCTCGAGACCCACCTGGGCTGGGCTGCCAAGGGTGTTGGCCGGCGCATCGATGAGATGCTGCGCAAGCAGGCCCGCGCGGCCGAGATGCGCGAATTCCTCGGTCAGCTCTACGACGGCGCGCAGCGCGAGGGCGTGATGGAGATGGCCGACGACGACCTTCTCGAGCTCGCCTCAAACCTGAGTAATGGGGTGCCGTTTGCAAGCCCGGTTTTTGACGGAGCAGCAGAGTCCGACATCAGCCGGATGCTCAACCTGGCATTCCCCGATAGCGATCCGCGCACGGCCAAGCTGGGCTTTCGTGAGAGCAAGACTCAGGTCACGCTTTACGACGGCCGGACTGGCGATGCGTTTGACCGCAAGGTGACGGTGGGCTACATGCACATGCTCAAGCTCCACCACTTGGTGGATGACAAGATGCATGCGCGCTCAACCGGTCCTTACTCGCTCGTGACGCAGCAACCACTGGGCGGAAAAGCGCAGTTCGGCGGCCAGCGTTTTGGCGAGATGGAAGTCTGGGCGCTCGAAGCCTACGGTGCAGCGTACGTGCTGCAGGAAATGCTGACGGTCAAATCGGATGACGTCAACGGCCGCACCAAGGTTTACGAGAACCTGGTGAAGGGCGACCACACGATCGACGCCGGCATGCCGGAATCGTTCAATGTGCTGGTGAAAGAAATTCGCTCGCTCGGCATCGACATCGACCTCGAACGCGCCTGATAAGCGCGTTCGCAACGGACAGGAGAACCCCCATGCGTGCATTGCTGGATCTGTTCAAGCAGGTACAACAGGAAGAGCATTTTGATGCGATCCGGATTGGCCTCGCTTCGCCCGACAAGATTCGTTCGTGGTCTTATGGTGAAGTCAAGAAGCCTGAGACGATCAACTACCGCACCTTCAAGCCCGAACGCGATGGTTTGTTCTGCGCCAAGATCTTCGGGCCGATCAAAGACTACGAATGCTTGTGCGGCAAGTACAAGCGCCTCAAGCATCGCGGCGTTATCTGCGAGAAATGCGGCGTTGAAGTCACCCTGGCCAAGGTTCGTCGGGAGCGCATGGGCCACATTGAGCTGGCTAGCCCAACCGCCCATATCTGGTTCCTGAAGTCCCTGCCTTCGCGTCTGGGGATGGTCCTCGACATGGCGCTGCGCGACATCGAGCGCGTGCTGTACTTCGAAGCCTTCGTGGTCGTCGAGCCTGGAATGACGCCGCTCAAGCGCGGCCAGCTGATGACGGAAGACGACTATCTGGCCAAGACCGAAGAGTTCGGTGACGAATTCAAGGCGCAGATGGGCGCGGAAGCCGTGCGCGAACTGCTGCGTGCGATCGATGTCGATCGAGAGGTCGAGCAACTGCGCATCGATCTCAAAGAGTCGCGCTCGGACGCTAAGACCAAGAAGTACGCCAAGCGCCTCAAAGTGCTGGAGGGCTTCCAGCGCTCAGGGATCAAGCCCGACTGGATGGTGCTCGAAGTGCTGCCGGTGCTGCCGCCCGAATTGCGGCCGTTAGTGCCGCTCGATGGCGGTCGTTTTGCGACTTCAGATCTAAACGATCTCTATCGTCGCGTGATTAACCGTAACAATCGCTTGAAGCGGTTGCTCGAGCTCAAGGCGCCCGAAATCATCGTGCGCAATGAGAAGCGCATGCTCCAGGAATCGGTCGATTCGCTGCTCGATAACGGTCGTCGCGGTAAGGCCATGACGGGCGCCAACAAGCGTCCGCTCAAGTCGCTGGCTGACATGATCAAGGGCAAGGGCGGGCGCTTCCGCCAGAACTTGCTGGGCAAGCGGGTCGACTACTCGGGTCGTTCGGTGATTGTGGTCGGACCTCAGCTCAAACTGCATCAGTGCGGCCTGCCCAAGCTGATGGCGTTGGAGCTTTTCAAGCCGTTCATTTTTAACAAGCTCGAAACCATGGGCATCGCGACCACGATCAAGGCCGCGAAGAAGTTTGTTGAAAACCAAGAACCTGTCGTCTGGGACATCCTTGAAGATGTGATTCGCGAGCATCCGATTCTGCTCAACCGGGCGCCGACACTCCACCGCCTCGGCATTCAGGCCTTCGAGCCGCAGCTGGTCGAAGGCAAGGCCATACAGCTCCACCCGCTCGTTTGCGCCGCGTTCAATGCCGACTTTGACGGCGACCAGATGGCCGTACACGTGCCGTTGTCGCTTGAGGCGCAGCTCGAAGCGCGAACCCTGATGCTGGCCTCGAACAATGTGCTGTTCCCGTCCAACGGCGAGCCGTCGATTGTGCCGTCCCAGGACATCGTGCTGGGTCTGTACTACACGACTCGGGACAAGGTTAATGGCAAGGGCGAAGGCATGATCTTCGCCGATGTACGCGAAGTCGAACGGGCTTACCTGAATGACGCGGTTGAGCTCGGAACCCGGATTTCGGTACGTCTGATCGAGCACGACCTAGACCGTGAGACCGGGGTCAAGACCCCGCGCCGGCGGTTCGTTGAAGCGACAACGGTGGGCCGCGCACTGATGTCGGAGATCCTCCCGGCTGGTCTGACGTTTGATCACATCAACAAGGCGCTCAAGAAGAAAGAAATCGCGCGCCTCATCAATGCCTCATTTCGCAAGTGCGGCCTGCGTGAGACGGTGATTTTTGTGGACCGCCTAATGCAGACGGGCTTCCGGCTTGCGACTCGCGGGGGCATCTCGATTGCGATCGACGACATGCTGATCCCATCGCGCAAGGTGGGGATCCTCGCCGAAGCCGAAGCGCAGGTGAAAGAGATCGAACAACAGTACGTGTCGGGCCTGGTCACCCAGGGCGAGCGTTATAACAAAGTGGTCGACATCTGGGGCAAAGCCGGCGATGACGTCGGCAAGGCCATGATGGAGCAGCTGCAGCGCGAACCGGTAAAGAATCGCGAAGGCAAGATCGAGCAGCAAGAGTCGTTTAACGCCATCTACATGATGGCCGACTCGGGCGCGCGCGGTTCAGCGGCGCAAATTCGTCAGCTGGCTGGGATGCGCGGATTGATGGCGAAACCCGACGGCTCGATCATCGAGACGCCGATCACGGCCAACTTCCGCGAAGGCCTGAATGTGTTGCAGTACTTCATTTCGACCCACGGCGCGCGTAAGGGCCTGGCCGACACGGCACTGAAGACCGCGAACTCGGGCTACCTCACGCGTCGCCTGGTCGACGTGACCCAGGATCTGGTCGTGATTGTCGACGACTGCGGCACTCCGAATGGCGTCACCATGCGGGCGCTGATCGAGGGCGGTGAAGTCATCGAAGCGCTGCGTGATCGGATTCTGGGCCGCGTCACGGCGGCCGATGTGGTCGACCTGGAAACCCAGGAAACCGTTTTTGAAAACGGAACTCTGCTCGACGAAGATTCGGTGGAACTGATTGATGCCAAGGGCATTGATGAGGTCCGGGTGCGCACCCCGCTCACCTGCGACACCCGCTATGGCTTGTGTGCCAAGTGTTACGGTCGCGATCTCGGCCGCGGAGTATTGGTTAATTCCGGCGAGGCCGTGGGTGTGATTGCCGCCCAGTCGATTGGCGAGCCGGGCACGCAGCTCACGATGCGAACCTTCCACATCGGTGGCGCGGCGTCGCGAGCTGCGGTGGCTAATTCGGTCGAAGCAAAGTCCAACGGGAATGTCCGACTGACCGAACAGTTCCGCCTGGTGCATAACGCCAAAGGCGAGCAGGTCGTGATCGGGCGCTCCGGTGAGGTCCTGATTGTCGATGACGCGGGGCGTGAGCGCGAGCGCCACAAAGTGCCGTACGGCGCGATTTTGGCGGTCCAGGCTGGTCGCCCGATCAAGGCTGGTGCGACCATCGCGACCTGGGACCCGCTGACCCGTCCGATCATCACCGAGTACGCCGGCCGGATCCGGTTCGAGAACGTCGAGGAAGGGGCCACCGTCGCCAAGCAGGTCGACGAAGTCACTGGCCTTTCGACGCTCGTCGTGATCGATGCGAAACGCCGCGGAACGATCAAGACCGTTCGCCCACAGGTTCGACTGCTCGATGCGCAGGGCAACGAAGTCAAGATCGCCAACACGGAGCATTCTGTGACGATCGGGTTCCCGGTAGGCGCCCTGATTACGGTGCGCGACGGCCAGGAAGTGGGTCCAGGTGAAGTGCTGGCGCGGATTCCCCAAGAGTCGCAGAAGACCCGGGACATTACCGGGGGTCTGCCGCGTGTGGCCGAGCTGTTCGAGGCCCGTTCGCCCAAAGACGCCGGCATGTTGGCGGAAGTCACCGGTACGGTTTCCTTTGGTAAGGATACGAAGGGCAAGCAGCGCCTCGTCATCACCGATACCGACGGCAATCCGCACGAGTTCTTGATTCCCAAAGAAAAGAACGTGTTGGTCCACGATGGTCAGGTGGTCAACGTCGGTGAATTGATCGTCGACGGTCCTGCCGACCCGCACGATATTTTGCGACTGCTCGGGGTGGAGGCGCTTGCGCGCTACATCGTTGATGAGGTTCAGGACGTCTATCGTCTCCAAGGGGTGAAGATCAACGACAAGCACATTGAAGTGATCGTTCGCCAGATGCTGCGCCGGGTTCAGATCGAATATCCAGGCGATACCGAGTTCATTCCAGGTGAGCAGGTCGAACGCAGCGAGTTGTTCGATGAGAACGACAAGGTCAATGCCCGCGATGGCGTGCCGGCGACCTATCTGAACCTCTTGCTCGGTATCACCAAGGCGTCGCTGTCGACGGACTCGTTCATTTCTGCTGCTTCGTTCCAGGAGACCACGCGCGTGCTGACCGAGGCCGCGATCATGGGCAAGCGCGACGATCTGCGCGGACTGAAGGAAAACGTCATCGTGGGACGCCTGATTCCGGCCGGAACCGGATTGGCCTTCCATCGCGCTCGTCGGGACAAGGAGGCGTCGGAGTCTCGCGAAGCCGCGGCCGCCGCGGAAGCCTTGTTCGAGGCGCCGACGGACGTCGCCTTGGGTGGCGAGACGGATGGCGCGGACGGTGCGCGTGCAATGACCGCAGCGGTGCCCGATACGCAGTAATCAGTTCATTCCGTCAGCTTCTGAGTTTCACGGCGCGATGCCGTGCTGCTCAGAAGTGTTGACGGCCCGCTCGGCGCGTTTTAAACTCGCCGGCTTTCCGTATTTGGCGCAGCGTGCGCCCACCCTAAAAAAATGCCGACCATCAACCAATTGGTGCGCAAGCCGCGAGAATCGGCTGTCATCAAAAGCAAAAGCCCCGCCCTGCAAGACTGTCCGCAGCGCCGCGGTGTGTGCACACGCGTCTACACCACGACGCCCAAAAAGCCGAACTCGGCCCTGCGTAAAGTCGCCAAGGTGCGTCTTACCAACGGCTTTGAAGTCATTAGCTACATTGGGGGCGAAGGCCACAACCTTCAGGAACACTCGGTGGTCCTGATTCGGGGCGGTCGCGTGAAGGATCTGCCTGGTGTGCGCTACCACATCGTCCGCGGTTCGCTTGACCTTCAAGGGGTCAAAAACCGTAAGCAGTCTCGCTCCAAGTACGGCGCGAAGCGCCCGAAGAAATAAATCTTCGACGTTTCCCTCAACGGTTATTGTTTTAGGGTTCGGGCGCGATTGCCCGGACCTTCCACCCGGTGGGTCTGACCCACCAGTAAGCGGCTCCGCTCGTGTCCTGGCCTCAAACAGAGGTCGGAGCCATTGTCGGAGCCATGTGGCCACTGTCTGAGTCCTCGCGGATTCGGACGGGTGCCCAGCTGAAGCTCTAGGAGTGTTGTTATGCCTCGTCGTCGCGAAGTCCCCAAACGGGAAATTCTGCCAGACCCCAAGTTCGGCAGTGTCGATGTCACCAAGTTCATCAACGTGGTGATGCTGTCGGGCAAGAAGGCCGTCGCGGAACAGATCGTGTACCGTGCGTTCGAGCAGATTCATACCAAATCTGGGAAGGATCCGCTCGAGGTGTTTTCCGTCGCGTTATCGAACTGCCGGCCGATGGTCGAGGTCAAGAGCCGTCGCGTGGGTGGTGCCAACTATCAGGTGCCGGTCGAAGTGCGCCCTGTGCGGCGGATGGCGTTGGCGATGCGTTGGTTGCGTGAGGCCGCGAAAAAGCGCGGCGAAAAATCGATGGGTCAGCGCCTGGCCAATGAGTTGCTCGAAGCCTTCGAGAACCGCGGCTCCGCGGTCAAGAAGCGCGATGAGGTTCATCGGATGGCTGAGGCCAACAAGGCGTTCTCCCACTTCCGCTTCTAAGGTCCTCGAGGTTGATCAGGGGCGTAGAGGCCGTTGCGGCGGCCGATCGTCCTTGGCAGAAACCTGAACCCCCCACTTGTCCCGTCCCCGAGATATTTCGTCTCATTTTTTTGTCGCCCTCAACCGCTACTAGGGAATTCGAACCATGGCCCGCAAGACTCCGATCGAGCGCTACCGCAACATCGGCATTTCGGCGCACATCGACGCCGGCAAGACGACGACCACCGAACGCATCCTGTTCTACACCGGGGTGAACCACAAGATCGGTGAAGTCCACGATGGCGCCGCCACGATGGACTGGATGGAACAGGAACAGGAACGTGGGATCACGATCACGTCGGCTGCGACGACCTGTTTCTGGAAAGGAATGGATACGACGCGCCCCGAGCACCGGATCAACATTATTGACACCCCGGGACACGTCGACTTCACGATCGAGGTCGAGCGTTCGATGCGGGTGCTTGATGGCGCCTGCATGGTGTATTGCGCCGTGGGTGGTGTGCAGCCCCAGTCCGAAACCGTCTGGCGTCAGGCCAACAAGTACGGCGTGCCACGATTGGCGTTCGTGAACAAAATGGACCGTACCGGGGCCAATTTCTTCAAGGTGCATGATCAGATGCGCCTGCGCCTGAAGGCCAATCCGATCCCGATCCAGGTGCCAATCGGTGCCGAGGAACACTTCAAAGGTGTGGTCGATCTGGTTCGGATGAAGGCCATCC
>CAIPGD010000240.1 GCA_903864485.1 uncultured bacterium
CCCAATCTACATTTGGCGACCATTCTGGATTTTGAAAACTTTCTCCGTGGGCTCGGGATGACGATTGTGGACGCCGCATTTCTGGACGAGCGTGGCCGGCGCGTTTCGATCCTGCCCGGTAAACGGGCATCGACCGCCATTTACCGGTTTCGCCCGAGCCCGATTGATCAGCACATCGCGGCCTGAAGCATGGACCCAGTCGATTTGAATACAGTCGATTTGATACCGGCCAATCAGCGCCTTGCGCTGGGTCTGGGTTTGGGCGGTCTGCTGCCGTTTGTCGGACTGGCGGTTTTGGCTTGGGGCGGTTCTACCGTGGGGCCAACCTGGGCCCTGCGCGGTCTGATCCTCTACGGGGCGAGCATCCTGGCGTTTCTCGGTGGCCTGCATTGGGGGTTTGCCTTGTCGGGACGATTGTCTGATCGAGCCGCCCGTGTTGCGCTCGTCTGGAGCGTCGTACCCTCATTGATTGCGTGGTCCGCGGCCTGGATGCCTGAGCAGGCAGCGCTATTGGGCCTCGCGGGTGGTTTGGTGCTGGCCTGGGCATTTGATCAACGGGCTTGGCCCCAATACGGGATCGGACCCTGGTTTTTGCGGCTACGCGGCTTATTGACCTTTGTGGCCACCGGCTCTTTACTGACAAGCGCCTGGATCGCCGGCCAGGCCACGCCTTAGAGCGAGCAGGAGAAATACAGATGGCTCTTCAGACACTCATCGAACCGCAAACCAATCCGAAATCCGATCCGGAATCCGCCATACAGCCGGCGTCGGACGCCCGGGTGCCACGACGGTTGCGATTCGTCACAGCGGCGGCCTTGTTTGATGGACACGATGCGTCGATCAACATCATGCGCCGGATTCTCCAGTCGCTAGGCGTCGAGGTGGTTCATCTTGGTCACAACCGTTCGGTGGACGAGATCGTCACGGCCGCGATCCAGGAGGATGTGCACGGGATTGCGGTGAGCTCCTACCAGGGGGGCCATGTCGAATTCTTCCGTTACATGGTGGACCTCCTGCGCGCGAGGGGTGCGGCCCATATCCGAGTGTTTGGCGGCGGGGGCGGGGTCATTATTCCGGCAGAAATCGAGGCCCTTCAGGCTTACGGCGTCACCCGTATTTACAGCCCCGAGGATGGCCAACGCCTAGGATTGCAGGGGATGGTGGCTGACATGGTGCGCGAGGCCGATCAGGACCTGACCGCGCGCGCGCCGCTGAGCCTTGAGGCCCTCCAGGGAGATTGGTCAGCGCTTGCGCGTCTGATCTCGGCGATTGAAGCCGACGGTTTAGACCCGGATTGGCGCAACACCTTGCTGGGCGCAGCGCAAGCTGCACCGACGCCGGTCTTGGGAGTCACCGGCACCGGTGGCGCCGGAAAGAGCTCATTGACGGATGAACTGATTCGCCGGATTCGCCTGGATCAGGGTGACCGGCTGCGGATTGCCGTTCTTTCGATCGATCCAAGCCGGCGCAAGAGCGGTGGTGCGTTGCTGGGCGACCGGATCCGGATGAATGCGATTCATCCGTGGTCGGCAAATGGCGATGCGAGTGGCAATGCGAGTGGCAATGCGAATGGCAATGCGAATGGCGATTCAAATGGCACTTCGAATGCGCTCGAGGGCCACGGGACGAGCCAGCGGGTATACCTGCGCTCGATGGCCACGCGCGAGGCCAGTGGCGAGCTCTCGCGTGCACTGCCCGACACCATTGCCGCTTGTAGAGCCTGTGGATTTGATCTGATCATCGTTGAAACCTCGGGCATCGGGCAGGGCGATGCCGCGATCGTGCCGCATGTCAACCTGAGCCTGTATGTGATGACGCCCGAGTTCGGGGCGGCGAGTCAGCTCGAAAAGATCGACATGCTCGATTTTGCCGATTTTGTGGCGATCAACAAATTTGATCGTAAAGGCGCGCTGGATGCGCTGCGCGACGTTTCCAAACAGGTTCAGCGCAATCGCGAGGCCTGGGATCAGAGCCCCGAGTCAATGCCGGTGTTTGGCACTCAGGCCTCCCGATTTGCTGACGACGGGGTGACGGCGCTCTACCAGGCCATGTTGCCGCATCTGATCAAGCACGGCTTGCCGGGGGCGCAGGGGCGCTTGCCCGTCGTTCACGTGCGCCACAGCCAATCGGTCTCGGCCATTGTGCCGAGCGCGCGCAGTCGTTACCTGGCGGACATTGCCGAGGCCGTGCGTGCCTACAAGGCGAAGGCTCTTTTAGAGGCCGGGATCGCGCGCGAGTGTCAGCAACTCGTCGCCGCCCAGCGCATGGTGCGCGAAGCGGAGCCGCAGGACGGATCGACCGACGATCTCACGAGCTTGCTGGGCCGCCTGGCCGGGCTCGAAGCGGTTCGTACGGCGCGCCTGTCGCCGGCGTCACAGGCGCTGCTGCAGGGTTGGGATCGCCTGCTGGCCGATTACGCCGGGGACGAGCAGGTGGTCAAGATCCGCGACCATGAGATTCGGACGCCCCTCACGACCCGCAGCCTCTCCGGGATCCGGGTGCGCAAGGTGGCGTTGCCCGAGTTGGCCGATGCGGGCGATCGACTGCGGTGGTTACTGCTCGAAAACGTGCCGGGTCGTTTCCCGTACACCGCGGGCGTTTTTCCGTTCAAACGTGAGGGTGAAGACCCCACTCGAATGTTCGCGGGCGAGGGCGACCCGTTTCGAACCAACCGGCGCTTTCGCAGGCTCTCCGAAGGAATGCCCGCGAAACGCCTCTCGACCGCCTTTGATAGCGTCACGCTCTACGGTCAGGACCCCGACGAGCGGCCTGATATTTATGGCAAGGTCGGCAACTCGGGCGTGTCGATTGCCACCCTCGACGACATGCGCGCGCTCTACGAGGGCTTTGATCTTTGCGCGCCCTCGACCAGCGTGTCGATGACCATTAATGGACCCGCGCCAACGATTCTGGCGATGTTTTTCAACGTCGTGATTGAGCAGCAATTGCGGGCATTTGAGCAGGCGCAGGGCCGTTTGCCGGATGCCGTCGAAACGGTTGCCCTGCGTGGGCAGGCGCTCGCCACGGTGCGGGGGACCGTTCAGGCCGACATCCTCAAAGAGGATCAGGGCCAGAACACCTGTATTTTTTCAACCGAGTTCTCGCTCAAGGTGATGGGCGATGTGCAGCAGTGGTTTATTGACCAGGCGGTGCGCAATTTTTATTCAGTCTCCATTTCGGGCTATCACATTGCGGAGGCCGGGGCGAACCCGATTAGCCAGCTCGCTTTCACCCTCGCCAATGGATTCACCTTTGTTGAAGCGTATTTGGCGCGCGGGATGCCAATCGACGCGTTTGCCCCCAACCTGAGTTTCTTTTTCAGTAACGGCATGGACCCGGAATACACCGTCATGGGGCGGGTGGCGCGGCGGATCTGGGCGGTGGCCATGCGCGACCGATATGGCGCCAATGATCGTAGTCAAAAATTGAAGTATCACATTCAGACCTCCGGGCGCTCTTTGCATGCGCAAGAGGTCGATTTCAACGATATCCGTACCACCCTGCAGGCCCTCATTGCGGTCTATGACAACTGCAACAGTTTGCATACCAATGCCTATGACGAGGCGATCACGACGCCGACCGAGGAGTCTGTGCGCCGTGCAATGGCGATCCAGCTCATCATCAATCGGGAATGGGGCTTAGCGACCAACGAGAATCCCAATCAGGGCTCCTACATCCTGGAAGAACTCACGGAATTGGTCGAAGAAGCGGTGCTCGCGGAGTTCGAGCGCATCGCCGAGCGCGGCGGGGTATTGGGCGCCATGGAGACCGGCTATCAGCGCGGCCGGATCCAGGACGAATCCATGCATTACGAGATGCTTAAGCACACCGGCGATTTGCCGATCGTGGGCGTCAATACCTTCCGCAATCCAGGGGGCGATCCGGTCCCGCAGGCGCTCGAGCTTGCTCGCTCGACGGCGGCAGAAAAACAGTCTCAGCTGGACCGGGTGCGGGATTTTCAGGGCCGCCACGCCGGTCAAGCACCCGCCATGCTCGAGCGCCTGCAGCACACGGCGCTGGCCGGTGGCAATGTGTTTTCCGTGTTGATGGATGCGGTGCAGTGCTGCTCGTTGGGCCAGATCACGCAGGCTTTGTTTGCGGTTGGCGGCCAGTATCGGCGTAGCCTCTAGCCGGGTTTCGGTGGGTCGTCGGTGGATCGTTGGCGGATCATTGGTGGATCGTCGGTGGATCTCGACCTCCGATCGGACCAAGCGGATCGCGACGACGACGCGCAGTTTGCTTGCGCCCGGTAGGTCCCTATACTACGACTCATGCTCCACTTTGGCGTCCCCATGACCCCTACCCTGAAGAAATTTGGCCTAGTTGCCGCCGGAGCGGTCGCCGGTGTTTTGGTGTCGGTCGGTTTGAGCGCAGTTGCTCAGCGCGACTCGCGACCCAATAACCTGCCGCTTGATGAATTACGTCAATTTTCGGACGTCTTTGGCGCCATCAAGTCGTATTACGTCGAACCGGTTGAAGACAAAAAGCTGATCGAGGAAGCGATCAGCGGCATGGTCTCTGGTCTTGATCCGCATTCCTCGTATCTTGATGCCGATGCATTCAAGGAATTACAAGCGGGGACGCAAGGCGAATTCGGCGGCCTTGGGATCGAAGTGGGTTCAGAGGACGGTTTTGTCAAAGTCGTGTCGCCGATTGAGGATACGCCCGCTGCCCGGGCGGGGATCAAATCGGGCGATCTCATTATCAAGATTGATGACAAGTCGACCAAGGGGCTGCAACTCAATGATGCGGTCAAGCTCATGCGTGGCAAGCCCAAGAGCTCGGTGGTCCTGACGGTCTTGCGCAAGGGTGAAGTGAAGCCGCTCGTTTTTACACTGGTGCGTGACGTCATCAAGGTGCAATCGGTTCGCAGCAAGGTTTTAGATAACGGTGTGGGTTATCTGCGTATTACGCAGTTCCAGGAGCACACGGTTGAGAACATGGTCAAGCAGCTCCAGGGCTTGTACAAAGAAGGCCCGCTCAAGTCGCTGATTCTGGATTTGCGCAACGATCCGGGCGGGGTCCTGCACGGAGCGGTTGGTGTGACGGCCGCATTCTTGCCCGCGCGTACCTTGGTGGTGTCAACCGACGGGCGAACTCAGGATGCCCAGCGCAAGTATCTGGCCGATCCTGCAGACTACCTGCGTGGACGTGGCGAAGACGTCCTGAGCAAATTGCCAGCCGGGGTTAAGACCGTGCCGATGGTCGTGCTGGTGAACGGAGGCTCTGCCTCCGCCAGTGAAATTGTCGCGGGTGCGCTCCAGGACCACAAGCGGGCGCAGGTGCTGGGGACCCAGACCTTTGGGAAAGGTTCGGTTCAAACCATCCTGCCCCTCGGTAACAGTGCCGCCGTCAAGCTGACAACGGCGCGCTACTTCACCCCGAGCGGGCGCTCGATTCAAGCCAAGGGCGTGACGCCGGACTGGATCGTTGAAGAAACCGCGGACGGAGAGAGCAACGTGGGGCGGATGCGCGAGAGCGATCTGCGCCGTCATCTCTCGAACCCGAAAGAGCCCGAGGAGGCGGATCCGGTTCAAGAAAAGGTGCTTGAGCGGGCAGTCGAGCGTGGTGGCGTGAAAGGTGCCGAAAAAGTGATTGCCAATCCGGCCGAGCGCAAGCCGATTGAATTTGGGTCTACAGAGGATTTTCAACTTCAGCAGGCCCTGAATCTGTTGCGGGGGCAGCCGGTGCAGACCCTTAAAAAGGACGAAGTTGCTGGCGCCGAATCGACCAAGGTCTCGGCCAAAGTGCCCGGCAAGGCGGGGGCGCCCGCCAACTGAGAGTCCCCTGAAGGTTCGGGTGGCCCCGAGCCCCTGCGGCTTGGGCAATAATGCCGCCCATGGTGAATTGGTTTGAAATCATCGATGGGCGGCTTTGTCAGGGCAAGGCCGACGTCCACGCCCCGCTAACGGTCCCTTTGACGGTCCGTCCGGTTTGGGTCGACTTTGTTGCGCCGACCCAAGTTGAGCGGCACTGGGCGCGCGACGCCTTCGATCTGGTCCTGCCCGACGAAGAAGATTTTGGCGACATTGAAGTCAGCGCCCGGGTTTTTGTCGATGCCCGCGGGGCCTTGCAACTCCATTCCAATTTCCTGCTTGAAGCGGAGGACGGCCGCCACAGTCTTACCGTCGGCTTTGTCTTGCGCGACGGCATTTTGTTCAGTGTGCGCAGCCATGATTTGCCCGTATTTAGGCTCTTGCGCCTGCGCGCACGCAACCAGCCCGGCGCCCTGCTCGATGCGCTCGACGTCTTGCTCGATCTGTACGCGACCGATGCGGAGTATGCCGCCGATGCGCTCGAAGAACTCTACGAGGAGCTCGAGACCACGAGCCACCGGGTGCTCGCCGCGGGGGGGCTGACGGATGCGGGCGCTGCCGAAGTGCTTGCGCGGGTTGCCAAGCACGAGGATCTGAACGGACGAATCCGGCGCAACATGATGGATACTCGGCGCTCATTGTCGTTCTTGCTGCGTCAGCGCGTGTTGTCGGGCCACCACCTGGAGGAGGCGCACCATATCCTGCGTGACATCGATTCGCTCGACAGTCACACCGCGTTTTTGTTCGACAAGACCAATTTTCTGATGGATGCCACGGTGGGCTTTATCAGCATCAATCAGAACAAAATCGTCAAGCTGTTCTCGGTGGCCTCGGTTGCCTTACTGCCGCCCACCTTGATCGCGAGTATCTATGGCATGAACTTCGTTCACATGCCTGAGCTCAACTGGGGGTTCGGTTATCCGATGGCGATCGGCATGATGCTAGTTTCGGTTGGGGTGCCGATCTGGCTCTTCAGGCGTCGCGGCTGGTTGGGATGAATGATCAGGAGTTGCTGCGCTACTCGCGTCATTTGTTGCTCGACGAGATTGGCATCGAAGGCCAGGTATGCATTCGGAATGCAACGGTCTTAGTCGTGGGTGCGGGTGGCCTGGGGTCGCCGGCCGCGTTGTATCTGGTTTCGGCCGGGATTGGGCACCTCTACTTGGCCGATGGGGATCGCGTCGATCTGAGCAACTTGCAGCGTCAAGTTCTTCATCGTGAAACCGCGATCGGCAGGCTCAAGGTCGAGTCTGGGCGCGAAACGCTGGGCGCCCTGAATGCCGATTCGGTGGTGGATGCCATCAGCGTTCGCCTGGAGGGACCCGCGCTTGAGGCTGCCGTGGCGAAGGTCGACGTCGTGCTGGATTGCAGTGACAATTTTGCGACCCGACATGCGATCAATCGGGCTTGCGTGAAGCTGCACAAACCCCTGGTTTCGGGGGCTGCGGTCCGGTTTGACGGGCAGTTGATCGTGTTTGATTCGCGCGACCCCGATTCCCCCTGCTATGAGTGCTTATTTCCGCAATCGTCTGAATTGGACGAGGTCCGTTGCGCGGAATTGGGTGTTTTTGCGCCGTTGACAGGAATCGTTGGAACGATGCAGGCCGCCGAAGCACTCAAGCTGGTGGGGGGGTTTGGCCGCACCTTGACGGGGGAACTCCTTCTGCTCGACGCTCGCGATCTCACTGTTCAACGAATCCGGATCCCGCGCGATCCTGAGTGCCCGGTCTGCGGTAAGAACCCCCGGGTCAGCACGACAACTCTGACGTGAACGCTGACAGCCCATTCAACCCGTGCATCGATCCAGCCCGGGGCCAAGCCACCCAGCCCGGCAGGGTCAGCCGGGCACTCGTCGCCCGCATCGCGCTGATGGTCTGGCTCGGCGTGGTGACCGCCCTTGGCGTCGGTGGCTTGATGGGCTTGGCTGGGGGGGCCCTCGCGCGCCCCTTCGATACGGTCAATGATCGCCGGGATGCCCGCTTGATGCTGGGCGGACATGACCCGATCTCGTACTACCGACAAGCGCGACCAACGCCTGGCCGGCCAGACATCCGGGTCGAAATCGATGGGGTGATTTATCGGTTTGCTTCGGAATCGGCCCGAGCCGAATTTCAGCGCGACCCCGCACGATGGGTCCCTGCTTTTGGTGGGCATTGTGCCTATGGCATGGTGCATGCGCTGCCGATCCCGGCGCGCGCGGATGTGTTTGAAATCCTCGATGGCCGGCTGTATTTGTTTAGCAGCGAGCGCTCGCGCGCTTGGTTTTTGATGGAACGGGAAGTCAACCTCCAACTCGCCAACCGGTGGTGGCGTGACGAAGTCGGGGGCTCGATCGTAGTTCTGCAGCGGGCTTTTCGGACCATCGTGCCAGTACCCAACCGGCGTGACCCCGAGGATCTGGAGCGCGATTATCGCGACCGATTACATACCGGGCGGCTCTAAACCACCAATCAGGGCTAACGCCGCAGCGCCAGGCGCGTCAGCTCATGGCTTGAGCGGACTTGTGCGCCGACCCGTCGGCCCGGCCCTGCAAGCCAGCGCGGGCGGAGGCCCGCGCGGCGATGAAACCCGTGGATCAGGACGGTGCGCAAGCCCAGCGCCCGCGCGGAGACCAGATTGCTGACGGAATCTTCGACCAGAACGCAGCGCGCGGGCTCGAGCCGGTGACGGGCCAACACCGCACGTAGCATGAGCTTGGAGGGTTTGGGGCGCAGATGTCCAGCAATGCGCATGGATTCGATCGGGATCAAGTGGTCGATCAAGCGATGAATCCCCAGCCGGGTCAACACCTCGACCGCGTAATGGTGCGGGGCATTGGTCAAGACGATTTTTCGCCCTGGCAGTCGGCGCAGCGCCTGAATCAGCCGGACGTCGCGCTCCACCAGTGGGCCGAGTTCAGCCATCGAATGCGTCGCCTGCAAAAATCGCCCTGGTTCGACTTGATGACGTTGAATCAGACCGAGCAGGGTGGCGCCGTAGCGTAGCCAGTATTCCCGCCTGAGTGCGTCGGCCCGGGCGCGGTCAATCTGGAGTTCGTGCGCAACGAAGTCCGTCATGCGTTGGTTGATGCGGGGGATGATCCTGGAGATTGCGTCGTGCAGGGTGTCATCCAGATCGAGGAGCCAGACTGGATTCAAAGCGGATTCAAAGCGGAATCAAAGCCATTCGCACGCCCTTGCCAGGGTCAGTAACTTCGGATCATGGTCCCGACGCCCTCACTGGTGAGGATCTCGAGCAGCACGCAATGATCGACCCGACCGTCGATGATATGGACTGAATGCACCCCCGCCCGCGCGGCGTCGAGTGCAGATGCGATTTTGGGCAGCATGCCTCCGGAGATGGTCCCGTCCGCAAAGAGTTCGTCGATGCGTTTGGAGGTCAGCCCCGTCAAGAGCCGCCCCTCTTTATCGAGCACGCCCGGCGTGTTGGTCAGGAGGACGAGTTTCTCGGCCTTGAGGACCTCGGCAATTTTGCCTGCGACCACATCGGCATTGATGTTGTAGGTCTCCCCTGCCGATCCCATCCCAATCGGTGCGATGACCGGAATAAAGCCTGCGCCCGTGAGCGTCTGGACGAGTAAGGGATCAATCGACTCGATTTCGCCAACCTGCCCGATATCAATTTCTTCGCCGGGGTGGTCGCGCGAAGCCAGCGTCAGTTTGCGCGCGCGGATCAGGCCGCCATCCTGGCCGGTCAGTCCGACGGCTTTGCCGCCCGCGGCATTGATGAGTTCGACGATCTGCTTGTTGACCTGGCCCGCGAGCACCATCTCGACGATGTCCATCGTCTCAGCGTCGGTGACCCTCATGCCCTGCACGAACTCGCCTTTCTTTCCGACCCGAGCCAGCAACTGCTCAATTTGCGGACCCCCGCCGTGCACCACCACCGGATTCAGACCGACCAGTTTGAGCAGGACCACATCATGGGCAAAGCTGCGCTGCAGGCGCTCCTCGGTCATCGCATTGCCACCGTACTTGATGACGATCGTGCGGCCATGAAACCGGCGGATGTAGGGCAGTGCCTCAGCAAGGACCTCGGCCTTGACATGCGGTGGGGGGGAGACGCTCATCGGGGTCCTCGAGTTATAGGACGTAACGGGCGAGATCCTGGCTGGCCGCCAGATCTGCGAGCCGCGCATCGACAAACGCGGCATCAATGACAACGGGCGCGGCGGGGTCTGGGCCAGTTGGGCTCGAGCCCGCTGAGTACGACACGACTTCGAGGAGCTTTTCCATCACGGTATGCAGGCGCCGCGCGCCAATGTTTTCGGTGCGCTCATTCACCTGCCAGGCGATTTCGGCCAGTCGGCGCACGCCCTCCGGGGTGAATTCGAGGGTCAGGCCTTCTGTTGCCAGCAAGGCCTGGTACTGCCGGGTCAGGCAGGCATCGGTCGTGGTCAGGATGCACTGAAAATCCTCTACCGAGAGCGAGTCCATTTCGACCCGAATCGGCAGTCGGCCCTGCAGTTCAGGAATCAGATCACTCGGCTTGGATAGATGAAAGGCGCCTGAGGCGATAAACAAAATGTGGTCGGTTTTGACCAATCCGTGACGGGTATTGACGGTAGTGCCTTCGATCAAGGGCAGCAGATCACGTTGGACCCCCGCCCGCGACACATCAGGCCCGTGGCTATCGCGGGTCGCGATCTTGTCAATTTCGTCGAGAAAGACAATGCCATTCTCTTCAATCGAACGAAGCGCCGCGGTCCGTACCTCGTCTTCGTTAATCAGCCGGCCCGCCTCTTCCTCGGTCAGTTGTTTGAGGGCGTCGACGATCTTGAGGCGCCGGGTCTTGCGCCGGCCCTGGCCCATCTGCTGGAAAACCTGTTGGAATTGCTGCGAGAACTGCTCCATGCCGGGGGGGCCAACGATGTCGAGCGTTGGCGCAGCACTGGCGACTTCGATCTCGATTTCATGGTCATCGAGCGTGCCCTCGCGCAGTTTCTTGCGAAAGCGCTGGCGCGCCACAGACTCTTCGGTAGGGGCGTTGGTGGGAGTGCTGTTGGAAGCGTAGGTGGTATCGGTGCCGCGGTCGCGCGCAGGTGGCACCAAGACGTCAAGGACCCGATCTTCGGCCGCATCCAACGCACGGGTGCGGACCGCGCGCATCGCTTGCTCACGGACGAGTTTGACGCCGATGTCAGCAAGATCGCGGATGATCGTATCCACATCGCGGCCGACATAACCCACTTCGGTGAATTTGGTGGCTTCGACTTTGACGAAGGGTGCATTGGCCAAACGGGCGAGACGCCGCGCAATTTCGGTTTTGCCAACGCCGGTCGGACCAATCATGAGGATGTTCTTTGGCGTGATCTCGTGGCGCAGTGGCTCCGCCACTTGCTGGCGCCGCCAGCGGTTACGCAAGGCAATCGCTACGGCCCGCTTGGCGCGGTCCTGACCGACAATGTGACGATCGAGCTCGGAGACGATTTCGGCCGGCGTCATCTGGCTGGCAGGGCTCATCCTTCGATGACCTCAATGACCTGGTGGTGATTGGTGTAGATGCAAAGATCGCCGGCAATCGAGAGGGCCTTTGAGACGACTTCTCGGGGTGCCAGATCGGAGACGTCGAGCAGGGCCCGGGCGGCTGCTTGTGCATAGGCCCCGCCGGAACCAATGGCAAGAACGCCCATCTCGGGCTCGAGAACGTCTCCGGTCCCCGTCAGGATCAGGGAGTGCTCTCGGTCGGCGACCGCTAACATGGCTTCGAGTCGACGCAGGGTTCGATCGGTGCGCCAGTCCTTGGCCAACTCGACGGCCGCACGCAGTAACTGACCGTGGTGTCGCTCTAACTGGGCCTCGAATCGCTCAAACAGCGTGAACGCATCGGCCGTGCCACCGGCGAACCCCGCCAAGACCCGGTCATGGTGCAGGCGGCGAACCTTACGGGCGGTCGCCTTGACGACGATGTGCCCGAGGGTGACCTGACCATCTCCGCCCAGGGCGACACTGTTGCCCCGGCGTACCGAGAGGATCGTGGTGCCGTGAAAAATGCTCGGGTCCAGATCAGTCGCCGTAGAGTTTTTGGCGCAGTTCGCGCCGCTGCTGGGCTTCAAGCGACAGGGTGGCTGTTGGCCGCGCGAGTAGTCGGGGAATACCAATGGCCTCGCCGGTTTCTTCGCACCAACCGTATTCGCCCGATTCGATCCGAGTGATCGACTGCTGAATCTTTTTCAGCAATTTGCGCTCGCGGTCGCGGGTGCGCAACTCCAGTGCATGCTCTTCTTCGATTGTTGCCCGGTCAGCAGGGTCGGGCACGATGACCGTCTCGCGCAGGTGCTCGGTCGTTTCGCCGGCATTGGCCAGCAACTCGTCTTCCATCCGCCGCAAGGTCAAGCGGAAAAATTCCAGTTGTGCCGGGTTCATGTACTGATCTTCGGTCATCGCGCGAAGATCTGCCTCCGACAGAGGCTTTTTGGACTTGCCTGCGCTGGTCTTGGTGCTGGTCGCTGCCATGTCTCTGTACCGCCCTCGCGGGCTCGCCCGCGTTCGTTTTGGCAAATGCCGGAATTATTTTGTCGTTGCGCGAATCGGCACTGGTTCGTCAGACCAGGCAGTGCTCCAGTCCTTGCAAGAACGTCTCGCGTGGAAGATTTCGACCGATGAAAACCATCTTGCTTGCAGGTTTCTCGCCCGGTTGCCAGCGCTTTCCGTAGTCTGCACCCATCATCTGGTGGACGCCTTGAAAAACCAAACGTCGATCGGAACTCTTGACAAAAAGGACGCCTTTATACCTCAACATATCCTGACCGTAAACCTGAACCAAACCCCCTAAGAACTCTTCGAGGCGCTGGACATCAAATGCCCGGTCAGAGCGAAAGACAAAGGAGCCGACCGCATCGTCATGGACATGGTCGTCGTCATCTAGAAAGTCAGGTGAGAATTCGAGGACAGCGTTCAGATTGAACCCGCGGATATCGAGCAGATCGGCGATCGGCGTTTCGCCAAAATGAACCTCGCGAATCGGGGCACGGGGGTTGATTGCGGCCAGTCGGACGCGCAGGGCTGCGGTCTGTTCAGGGGGCGTGAGGTCAGTTTTGGATAGGAGGATCCGGTCTGCAAAGGCCACCTGTTCGACCGCCTCGCGGTTGGCGTCGAGTTGTTGCGACCCATGGACCGCGTCAACCACCGTCAGGACTCCATCCAGCAAAAACCGCTCCGCGATCGAATCATCGATGAAAAAAGTCTGTGCCACGGGCGAGGGATCGGCCAGGCCGGTGGTCTCGATGATGACCCGCTCGAATTGAATTTGTCGGCTCCGGCGCCGCTCCGCCAGATCACCCAAAATGCGCACGAGATCGCCCCGCACGGTGCAGCAGATGCAGCCGTTGTTCATTTCAACGATGCGCTCTTCACGCTCCTGCACCAGCAA
>CAIPGD010000241.1 GCA_903864485.1 uncultured bacterium
CGGCACCGGCATCGGCATCGGCATCGGCATCGGCATCGGCATCGTCCATCGCAATCGGCGTCCGCTGAGCCATGATCGACCTTCAGCGCAACGTCTTGGTGTGGCTCACCGCCCCCGGCTGGGATCGGGTCCTTGCCAGTGACTGGAATGTGCAGGCGCTCAGCATCCTGCACCACTGGGCGTTGCGGGCTCTGCCGCTGGTCGTTTGCCGGCAACGTGTCGAGAATTCCCCGCCGACGATCAGCCTCGGACTTCCAGCCCCTTCTGTTTGGGATCGACGCAAACTCGCGCTCGAAGTGACGCCCATTGAGGTGGGCCGCGTTGGACGGTTTCCAAGTTTCGAACAATTTGAACAATTCCAACAATTCAAACAACTTGAATCATGCGAGGCCTTCATCGCCGCGATCAACGAAATCCGCTTCAATGACCCGGGTTTTGAAGGATCGATTCAGGTCTATGGTTCGTTCGGATGGGAGACCTTAACGGGCATGAGTTATGTGCGCCCCAGCTCGGATTTGGATTTGCGTGTTGAGGTGCCTGATCACGAAACGGCGGCAGCGGTCGCTCGGGCATTGAATGCGCTGCAACTGCCAATGCGGGTGGATGGTGAACTCGCGTTCCCCGACGGAAGTGCGATCGCCTGGCGTGAATACCTCCAATGGGTCGAAGGTAAAGTGGATCGCATGCTGGTTAAAAGTCGAACCTCGGTCGGTTTCATCGCATGATGATTGAGCCCGGACGCCTGGCCGTTCAGCCATCTTTCATTCAAATTTCTCGGGGCGCGGTGCGTGCGTTGTATGCGGAGCTCGCGCTCGAACCCAAGCCAGGCCTGGTCTCCTACCGGGACAATGGCAGTCATGCCGACATGAACGCGAGCACGTTTTTCAAGAGTCTTTTTGCACTACGTTTTTTTTTTCGGGAGGTTGTTCGCGCGGGCGCGGAGGCTTGTTCGCTTGCGGAATTGCAGTCGCTCGGATTGCGTGCAGAGGCCCGAATGCTCAAGGCGACTGGCGGAATCAACACCCATCGGGGAGCGATTTTTTCGCTAGGCCTGCTCTGCGCCGCTGGGGGATTGTTGGCCGCCCGGCGATCAAGTTTGGGCGCGGGTCATTTGCGCGAGACGCTCCTGAATCAATGGGGCGAGGCCTTGCGATTACGAGCGGCGCAGGCCCGTCGTTCGAGCGCTTTATTCACCGGCCAACTAAGCAACGGGCAACGCGTTGCCCAGCGGTTCCAACTCCGAAATGCCCATGAGGAAGCCGCGCAGGCGTTTCCAACCCTCTTTGATGTGGCCTTACCTGCATTGCAAGAAGCGATTGCATGTGGAATGCCACCGCGTGCTGCGAAAGTGCACTGCCTATTCGCCACCATGTCCGCATTGGACGACACCAACTTGGCGCATCGTGGTGGTCTTGAAGCGATCGATTTTGTGAAGGGGCGAGCGACTGGCTTTATCCAATCAGGGAGTATCTGGCAGGGTGATTGGCTAACACAGGCACGGCATATTCATGCCGAATTTGTCGAGCGCCGACTGTCCCCAGGTGGCGCAGCAGACATGCTTGCATGTGCCTGTTGGATCCACGAGATGCAAGGGTTAGCGGGTCAAGATTTCGCCGAACCACAGCAGACCCCTTCACCGTTGTGAGTTACGCCTTAATTTTTGCTGGGCAAGGCAACCAGCACCCGCAAATGATGCCGTGGCTGGATCTGGCGCTAAACCCATCGGCCGCGCTCCGCGAAATGGAGCAAATGGTGGGTGCTGCCTGGCGCACGACTCTTGCAAATCAAGCGCTGCGCAGCAAAGGGGGTTTTGCCCAGCCATTGGTGGTTGGTACCGCATTGGCAGCCTGGGCGGTACTCAAACCCCTGTTGCCGCGCCCGCCCACTTTGGTCGCGGGTTATAGCGTTGGAGAGTTGGCGGCTTTCGCCAGTGCTGGCGTGATTTCGGTCGAGACAGCGATGGGTCTTGCCACGATTCGGGCCGACTGGATGGACCGTTCGGTTCGAGGACAGAAAAGCGGCCTACTGTCGATTTCTGGTTTGGCTGTTCGTTCTGTTCTGGAGCAATTCCCGAGGCTCCACTGCGCAATCGTGATCGACTACGACCACGCTATTTTTGGAGCTTTGAGCAATGACCTCGACCAGGCCCAAACTGGATTGGCGGACACAAGTGCCATTTGTAAAACGCTTGCGATTGATGTGGCATCGCACACGCCCTTGATGGCCGATGCGTCCGAAGGATTTTCGGCGGCGCTTTTAGAACTGCCTTTTCAACCGCCTGAGTTTTCGATCGTTCTGAATTCCCGTGCGATGGTCGGACGTCGGGTCAGTGAATTGAAAACGGCACTGGGCGCGCAACTATGCACGACGATTGACTGGGCGGCCTGCATGGACGTCATTGCCGAGCGCGGTGTTCATTGCATTCTTGAGATCGGTCCCAATAGTGCGCTGGCCAGCCTTTGGAATCGCAGGCACCCAACGATTCCCGCGCGTTCAATCGAAGAGTTTAAAAACCCTCAAGGGGCCGCTATGTGGGTCCAGAGTCACGCTTGATCGTTCATCGCGAGGTGGCGTGAACCTACCCCGCCACCCAGTCTCCCGACTTGCCCCCGTGCTTTTCCAGCAAGCGCACGTCCGTGATGACCATTCCGCGGTCCGCCGCTTTGCACATGTCATAAATCGTGAGCAGGCCGACCTGAACGGCGCAGAGGGCTTCCATTTCGACGCCGGTTTTTCCTGTGCATTCGGCCGTGGCGGTGCAGTGAACCGAGTGGTTATTTGTATCGACTTCAAATTCGACCGCGACGCGGGTCAGCGCGATCGGATGGCAGAGCGGGATCAGGTCTGAGGTTCGCTTGGCGCCCTGAATCGCGGCGATTCGGGCGATGCCGATGACGTCACCCTTCTTGGCGTTGCCCTGCGTAATCAATGCCAACGTTTCGGGTTGCATCACGATCGTGCCGTGCGCGAGCGCGACCCGATGGGTCGGGTCTTTGCCGTGAATATCGACCATATGCGCGTGGCCAGCGGCATCGAAGTGGGTGAGTGGTTTCATCAGGGCTTCCGCGGTTGGGGATGCAAGGCGTTATGGGGAGTGGTGTTTGGATCGCTTCGGTGAAGCGTAGCGATTTTCTCTATCATGTGTTGATGAGCACGTGCCATCGTTCGACTGGTGGGTCGAAGAAGAATTTGCCCGGCGCCATGCTGGCCACGGCCGGGATCACGCGAGCGATGTGTTTGCCATTCATGGTTGGCGCGCTGTTACTCGGCGGCCCCTTAAATTCTGCTGTGATGGCCCAGGCGGTCCCCGCAGCCCCCGCGCTAGGCGCCAATTTGCCCCGATTGGGCGATGCTGGGGGAGAAGATCTTTCGCCTCTGGCCGAGCAGCGCTTGGGTGAAATGGCCATGCGCGAGGTGCGTCGCGATCCCGATTACCTCGATGATCCTGAGGTGAACGATTGGCTTGGTCAGTTTGGTCAGCGTCTGGTGGGTTCGGTACCCGGCGGCGTGCTGGGCCAGGATTTTGAGTTTTTTGCAATCCGGGATCGGTCGCTGAATGCCTTTGCCCTGCCTGGTGGGTTTATCGGGGTGCATACGGGTCTTTTATTGACCGTGGCCAACGAGAGCGAGTTGGCGTCGGTGCTCGGCCATGAGATTGGCCATGTTACGCAGCGTCATATCGCACGCACGATTGCTCAACAGCGCCAGGCGGCACCGATGGCAATTGCCGCCCTCGCGCTTGCAGTGCTGGCTGCGCGCTCAAGCCCCAATGCGGCGATGGGAATGGGTTCGCTGGGCGGTACTCTGGTGCAGTCCAAGATGCTGTCGTTCTCGCGTGATGCCGAGCGTGAGGCTGACCGGGTTGGTTTTGAGACGCTGCGAAATGCAGGTTTCGATCCGAGCGCGTCGGCGATGTTTTTCACCCGCCTGCAGCAGGCAACCCGGGCTTATGACAGTCCAGCCGCCCCGGCCTATTTGCGTTCGCACCCGCTCACCAGCGAGCGGATCGCGGACATGCAGGCGCGTTCGCTCGGCTTTGCACCACTTGCACTCGCCAATGCGCCGAGCTTTTTTATGGTGCGGGCGCGGGCGCGAGCGCTGCAGGATCCAAGCGTCGATGGCCTGCGAGGTTCGGCGACATTTTTCGAGCGGTCGCTTGAGGATCGTTCCATGCCCGAGCTAGCCGCCTGGTACGGCCTTGCGCTCGTTGCAGCCACTCAGCGCAATTTTGCGGTGGTCCCGAAGTTTTTAAGCAATGCCCGATCGGTGGCGCCCGGGGGCGCGCATCCCTGGCTCGATCGCCTGGAGATCGACGCCCGGCTGGACTCTGGGGACGCGCCGGGAGCGACCGCGCTGGCCCGGGCGGCGCGCGTCCGATATCCGGATATTCGGGCGATTGCGTATGCGGAGGCTCGAGCGCTTTTGGTCGCTGACCAACCGCAGCAGGCGATTGAACGTTTGAGCGATGCCACCGCGCGCTGGCCTGGTGACCCGCATTTATGGGAGCAGTTGTCGCGCGCTTACGGAGCCCTCGGGCAACGTGCCCTTGCGCATCGGGCGGCCGGTGAAGCCGCCATCGTGCGGCGTGCATGGCAGAGCGCGTTTGAGCAATTTCGCCTCGCACAGCGGGCGGGCGACGCAGATTTTATTTCCGCGTCGATGATTGACGCGCGGTTTCGAATGGTCGAGGCCGAGGCGCTGCGCGAACGTGCCGAGATGGGTCGACAGGCGCGCTAAGCGGGCGAACCCGGGTGATCCATCGAGGAGCTCTGCCGGGGCTGGCGCACGAAGCCAAACTCGAGCGCCGCTGACTGAGTGAAGGGCGTCAGGGGAAGAGGCTCTGAGTGCCCCCGAAAACGGACCCGAACGGCGGACCCCGTCGAATCGCAGGAGCCGCCGACTTCCATCGGATCATCGCCCTCCACGGGGCCATCGCCGTCATTGACCTGATCTAAGAGAGCCGCCAGCTGACGATCGTCGATCGCACCCGGTCCGAGGTCGGTTTGGGCCCAGACCACGCCGTCCGCGTCGACCCCGAGTCGCTCGACCCGGCTGGCGATCTCTCCGGTGTGCGCGACCAATACGACGCCATCGGGTTGGGGGGCCAGTCGCCAGATATTAGGGGCGAGTTCGAGGTCGACAAATACCCGTTGCGGGCCGTTCTGGAAAAACCAAGAGCCGTCATCCAGACAGGCATAGTTTCTGGCAATGAAATCAATCAGGGCTTCGTGACGGATCGGGTCGCCGCGCCCGTCGCGGATCGGATCGAACCCGGGTGCGCCGCGATCAACCAGGCGCCAGGCGCCTCGGCGGTCGAGAAAGAGCCAGCCCCACGCAGCCGGTACGTTGGGCCAGCGCGCTTTGGCTTGTAAGACACGTTCATCCATGGCCATCAAGGAAATTCAACACGCGATGAGGCAGCCAGCTTAGGGTGTCCCCCAAGCCCTTGGCATCATTGGCTCGACCGGGAAATCCGACATGCCCTCCGTCCGCAGGGTACTCCAGGGTCACGGTTGAGGAAACTTCGGTTTGGCTAGCGAGCGCGAAGGCGGGAAGAAACGGGTCATTGCGGGCGTTGATCACTAGCAGGGGCAGGGTGACCCCGCTGAGCCATTGTTTGCAAGAAGAACGGGCGTAGTAATCGTGGGCATCCCGAAAACCATGAAGCGGTGCGGTGACCGCATCGTCGAATTCAACAAACGAGCGGGCATTGACCGCTTTGGATCCGTCGATTAAGCCCGGATGCAGCTTGGCGAGTTTTTGGGCCTTGACCCGGAGCGTGCGCAGAAACGATTCGGCGTACAGGCGCGCGAAGCCATTGGCGAGGGCTTCAGCCCCTGCGGCGAGGTCTTGAGGGGCGGAAATGACTGCGGCTGAATCGACCCAGCGCGCGGCATCATCGCCGCGCCTGCCCGCCCATTTGGCGAGCGCATTGCCGCCCAGTGAGATGCCCACCGCGTGCAGAGTGGCGGAGCCCGCGAGGGTGTGCATGCGCTTGAGGATCCAGTCGATTTCGTGGTCGTCGCCTGAGTGATAGGCGCGTGGCAGGCGGTTCTCGAGGCCACCACAGCCTCGAAAATGAACCACTGCGCCGCGCCAGCCCCGGCGTAGGAGGGCCGCCATGAACGAGCGCGAATAGTGCGACCGGGAATCGCCTTCAAGTCCATGGAACAGCACTACGAGGGGTGCGTTTGACTTTGGAGTGTCGACGAAATCCACCGCAATCTGATCGCCATCAGGCGTTTCCCAGGTTTCGCGACGGTAGGCGATGGCGGGTCGGGGGGCAATGCGGGCCGACCAGATGGTTTGGGAGTGCCCGTTGGGAAGCCAGGCGGGTGCGCGATAAGTTCCGGGTTTCAGGGGGTTATCCTTGTCTGGCCATC
This sequence comes from uncultured bacterium, assembly GCA_903864485.1. Taxonomy (GTDB): domain Bacteria; phylum Pseudomonadota; class Gammaproteobacteria; order Burkholderiales; family Burkholderiaceae_E; genus RFPW01. The sequence goes on from CAIPGD010000241.1 coordinate 6,384, forward strand.
GCGTGGCTGAGCGCTTCGAAGACGGTTTCGGGGGCGATCTGGGTCAGGCATGCGGTATGCCCGAGAGGGCATTCGCGCGCAAAGCAGGGGCTGCAGTCCAACTGAAGCCAGAGCACTTGGGCGCGTGCCGAACCGGGGGGCGTGTGGCGGGGGTCGCTCGATCCAAAGACGGCGGCCTGCGGGCGCCCAAAAGCTGCAGCGACATGCATCAGGCCAGAATCATTGGACACGACACCGTCGGCGTCGGCCAGCAGTGCGAAGGCGTCCCCGAGGGCGGTTTCGCCGCAGAGGTTGCGTACCGGACCGGCTGACATCGTTGTGATTTCCGTGGCAATAGGGCGTTCATTCATGCTTCCAACCAGCACGACTTGTACCTGTGGCCAGGATTCGGTCAGTCGGTCGGCAAGCGCCGCAAAATGACGCGCTGGCCAACGTTTCGCGGGGCCATATTCAGCCCCGGGCGCGAGAATGACGATCGGGCCGGGTGGGATCTGGAGTTGCGCACGGACAGCCGCCGCGCGGTTAGGGTCTGCGTGCAGGACGGGCTGCGGGAAGGACGCGGGGGCGGGGGAGCCGCAGACGCTGGCGAGCCGCGCATAGTGTTCAACCATCGGCGCGCGACGCGCGACCGGGTCGGGTGAGTGAGTGAGGAGCGCACTGCGGGATTCTCCCCGATAGCCAATCCGTTCGCGGATACCCGCAAACCAGGGGATGAGGGCTGACTTGGCGGAGTTGGGCAGGATATAGGTGCGGTCGTAACCGGCATGGCCCAGCTTGCGTGCCAGGGCCCAACGTGCACGCAGTTGAAGTTGTCCGTGCCGTTGAGGCGCTTCGATCAGGCGATCGATCTCGGCCATGGCCGCACCGACCGGCAGGATATGAGGCGCTGCTAACCAGTCGAGCGGACGTTTGGGTTCGCGAGCCTTGAGCAGGGCTAGCAGTGGCTGGGCCATCACTGCGTCGCCGATCCAGTTGGGCGCAACGATCAGGGTACGCATCGGCCGGGCTGGCCGTTGCTCAGCGTCGTTCAATGACCGGCGTGCGCCGGCCCGTCAAACACGTAATGGGTGCCGCAGTAGGGGCATCGTCCTGCGCCGGTCGTGGTCACGTCAATGAACACACGGGGATGTCCGCTCCAGCGGGCCATTTGAGGGTTGGGGCAAAACGCTGGGAGATCCTTTGCCTGCAAATGAACCGCATCCGCGGGCGCTGCGGATGGGTTGCCTTGCGAATTCGTGGCAGGCGGATGGTCGGAGGGAGAATTTGCACGCATGGGAACCTCTTGGGGTAACCGGATGGGGAGGAGTCAGCGCGGGGAATCAGTGGGGTGGCAAATTGGCCTTAGTTGGGCCTCGAATAGGCCTTAGATTGGCGTCAACCAATCGGAGTAGCGTGGATCGCGCCCGCCGACCGCGTCAAAGAAAATGGTCTGAATCTGCTCGGTGATCGGCCCGCGACGCCCAATCCCGATCTGCCGGCCGTCGAGTTCTCGGATCGGCGTCACTTCGGCGGCGGTGCCAGTAAAGAACGCTTCGTCGGCACAGTAGACCTCGTCGCGCGTAATGCGCTTCTCGGTCACGCTCAGGCCGAGGTCATGCGCGATCGTGATCACGGACGAGCGGGTGATGCCATCCAGGCACGAGGCGAGATCGGGGGTGTAGAGCTTGCCGTCCCGGATGATAAAGAGGTTTTCGCCAGCCCCTTCGGAAACATAGCCCTCGGTGTCGAGGAGCATGGCTTCATCGTAACCATCGGCGACGGCTTCCTGATTGGCCAGAATCGAATTGACGTAATGGCCGGACGCTTTGGCGCGCACCATGGTGACATTGACGTGGTGGCGGGTAAAGGAAGAGGTCTTGACTCGAATCCCTTTGGACAGGCCGTCTTCGCCAAGGTAGGCGCCCCACGGCCAGGCCGCGATCGCCAGATGAATCTGATTGCCCCGCGTGTTGATTCCGAGTTTTTCGCTACCGATCCAGACTAATGGGCGGATGTAGCAGCTTTTAAGTCCATTGGCGCGGACGACTTCGCGTTGCGCTGCTTGCACGGTCTCGCGGTCAAAGGGCATCACCATCTGGAAAATATGGCACGACTGGAAGAGGCGGCGCGTATGTTCGGCCAGCCGGAAGATGCCGGTCCCGGCTGCGGTCTCATAGGCCCGGACCCCCTCAAAGACGCCCATTCCGTAGTGCAGCGTATGGGTGAGCACATGGATCTTGGCATCGCGCCATTCGACCAGTTTGCCGTCAAACCAAATCCAACCGTCGCGATCCGCCATCGACATGGTGCTGTCCCTTTGTGCGCTTATCGGCGCTGATGATGATTTTCAAGCCCCGATTGTATCGAATCCCCCGATTCAGGCGGCTCCGAATACGGCGTGCCAAAGCGCGGTGACACTGGAAACCTCCTCCGCCACTTGCGCGTGCGCTACCCGTGCATAGGGACTGTCGTCGAGTCGGAGCCTGTGTTGCAACGCGCGGTAACGACGATAGGCATCACTTGCCCCCTGAGCCAGCGCAGGCGGGATCAGTCCGATCCTTGCGGCTCGTTCGAGCAACGCGATGTTGCCCACATCGTCGAGCAATGCCGGATGCCGGGCACTGTGGGCCAAGACTAAGTACTGGACCGTAAATTCAACATCAATCAGGCCACCCCGATCGTGTTTCAGATCAAACAGTTCGGACCGATTGGGATGGCCTGCGGCAACCTGATGACGCATATCCAGAATCTTGCGTGCGAGTTCGGCGAGTTCGGCAGGCCCGCGCACTCGCGCCAGAAGCTCTCGACGCAGGTTCTCAAACCACGGCTCGATGGACGGTAGCCCAGCGCAATGACGGGCCCGTGTGAGGGCTTGATGTTCCCAGACCCAGGCACTTTCGTGCTGGTAGCGGGCGAAGGCTTCAAGGCTCGAGACCAGGAGCCCCGAGTTGCCGTTGGGCCGCAGGCGCAGGTCGACCTCGAATAGCAAGCCGGCTGCGGTCCTGCTCGATAACCAGCCCATGAGGCGCTGCGCCAGTGCGGCATAGCATTCCGCGGCGCGGGGGTCCGGATCGTCATATAAAAAGACCAGATCGAGATCCGACGCGTAGCCCAGTTCTTTGCTGCCCAGGCGGCCATAGGCGATCACGGCGAAGTGGGGCTCGGCTGTGTGCCGGTTACGCAGTTGCGACCAAACGAGCGGGATGACGAGCGCGAGAACCCGGTCGGCCAGTTCGCTCAGGTGATCGCTGACGCGTTCGATGCTCAGACGCCCTTCCAGATCCTGCACCAGGAGCCTGAACACCTGCGCATGGTGGGCCTCGCGCGCCAGATCCATCTGGCGTTCGACATCGGGCAGTCGACCTCCATCCAGTCGCGGTATTTGGTCAAGGCGGTCGCCGAGTTCCTGGCCCCACCGCGCGTAGTCGACCGGCTTCAAGACCTCTCCGTCGAGCAATTCATCGAGTACGACGGGATGGCGTAAGAGGTAGTTGGACCCCCACTGCGACTGGGCAACGGTGCGGACTAGCCGATCGAGGACTGCCGGAAACCGATCCATCAGGATCAAGTACGAAGGTCGGCCAAGCACGGATTCAAACAGGTCGATCAAACGAACCCACGCGTTTGGGTCTTTGGACTGCGGACGGCCGCGAACGCGCGCAATCAAACGCTCGAGGACGACCCGGGTTTCGGGGCGGGCAGCACCCCAGCGCCGACTGGCCCGCAGGGCCTCAATTCGAGCCGCCAACTTTGGCGACTCGACCAGGTTGTCTGGATCCGAGGAGCTTACCGCCTCAACGGGGAGGGCCGTGCTAACCCGGTCCAATTGGCTTGGCCGCAGGAGCGCATCGAAGATTGCTGCGACGCGCCGGCGGGTAAGGTGTAGTCGGCTCTCCAGATCCTGGACGCACATTGAAAGCAACTGCGCCGTCTGCGCGCGGGCTTCGGGGGCATCGGGCAGGGTATGGGTCTGGGCATCCTCGCGGTACTGCAAGGCATGTTCGACTCGACGAAGCCACGTGTAGTCGTCGGCGAGCGCCTGGCACTCGTCTTGGGGCAACAACCCGCGTACGCCAAGGATTGCTAGCGTCGTTAAGGTGGATGGGTGGCGCAATTCCGGATCGCGACCACCGCGCACGATCTGGAATAGCTGGGCAATGAATTCGATCTCACGGATGCCTCCGCGACCGAGTTTGACGTCGATTCCGCCACGGCGCAGTTCGCGTTTGGCGGCTTCGCTTCGGATGAGTGCATGCAGGTCCCGGAGCGCATCGAAGGCGCCAAAGTCGAGATATCGGCGCCAGACGAACGGTTGCACGAGTGTGGTGAGGCCGGCATGGTCGGTGGCTCGTTGCACGGGCGTTGTCATTCCGGTGTCGGCGATCAGTCGCGACTTGAGCCAGGCAAAGCGTTCCCATTCGCGTCCCTGTTCGACCAGATAGTCCTCGAGCGCCGGCAGGCTCATGGCAGCTGGCCCGGAGTCGCCATACGGGCGCAGTCGCAGGTCAATTCGAAAGACAAACCCGTCTTCGGTGACCGGATCCAGCAACTGAATCATTGCGCGGCTGACGCGCGCGAAAAATTCTGCACAGGAGATCGATGGCATGGGCCCGCCAGCGGTTCGACCTTCGTCCCGGTAGACCAGGACCAGATCGATATCGGACGACACATTCAACTCGCGTCCGCCCAGCTTGCCCATGCCAACGACTAGCAGGTCCATGGGCTGGCCCTGCGGGTCGCAGGGTTGACCAAAACGTTTGACGAGGTCGTCGGCAGCGCTGCGAACCGCGGTGCCGACTGCAATTTCCGCCAGATCGGTCATGACCGTGCAGACCTCGTCCAGCGCGGCGAGGCCCGATACATCTCTCTCGAGCAACGCCGCGAGGATGACCTGGCGGGTCTGGCGCAGTGCAATGCCGATCGCCCGTTCTGGGCCAGCCTGGTCCTGGGCGGGTTGAAGCCGCGATTGCAGCAGGCTTTCGATCGCGGCCCGATCGATGGGTTGCTGGCGCAGGCGTTCAAAATCAGCCCGGAGCTCAGGCCGGCGTTGGTCCCAGGCCTCAAGTGTGCGTCGCAGCCAGGCTGAGCTTAGGAGTCCGCGAGGTGCTCGAGTGGCGTGGCTGGAAGGATCGCTTGACACAGAGCCTATGCTACCTTCGGCCGCCACTCTCTGCGCAGATGACAACAAACCGAACCTTCTCACGTGCTCCCTCCATTGCTCGCTGGACCCGGGTCCTGCTGGTGGGTTTAGTGCTTGCGGCCGTCCTCATCGGTGGTGGATATCTTGGCGTTCGACATGTCCTGTGGCCACGTATCGATGCCGTTCGGCCTCTGCTGCTGGAACAACTGACTCAATTGTTGGGGGCACCGGTCGAGGTCTCCCGGTTGGACGCGGACTGGGTTGGCGTCAACCCGAGCGTGACGATCGAGGGTTTGAGTCTTCGCGATCCGACCGGCGCCGTCGTTCTCAAGGTGCCGCAATTGAGCGCCCAACTCTCGTGGAATTCGCTGTTAAGTGGCGAGCCCCGATTTAACCGGATCGTCCTGACAGACGCTCAGCTCGAGATCGAACGTGAAACCCACGACCTTTGGCGGGTCGCGGGAGTCGCGTTCCGGCCCAACGAGCCACTGACTTTTTTGCGGTGGGTGCTCACCCAAGCAGATGTCGAGTTGCGGCGCGCCCGCATTCGAATTCAGGATCGGACTCTGCCGGACGGTCAAGCCCGGCCTGGCCCGGCATTGACCCAGGTGTTGGAGGGGGTGGATCTCAAGTTGCACAACCGCGGTACGCAACACCAACTTTCGATCGAGGTCCCCGCATCAGGAGCCGAACTCCAGGCCGTCAAGATCGAAAGTACGTTTTCGCATCAACGATTTAAGCCTGCAGAGGACTTCGAGCATTGGTCGGGTCAGGCTAAGTTGTCCGCCAAACGATTGGACCTGGGCGTGCTCGCCCGACACCTATCGATGCCGGGTGGACTCACCCAAGGGGCTCTGGAAGGCCAGCTTGAGATAACGCTCGCTCCGCCCGCGCAAGGCCATGCGCGCACCGGACACGCGGACCTGAACTTCACGCTTCGCGACCTGGCGTTGCAACGCAGCAATGGGCCCCTGAGCCTGGCCACGGTCTCGTTGGCGGCCAGCGTCGGCCTAGATGAGGCCTTGTGGTCGGTCCAGTTAAAGCAACTGGATATGAAGGATCCTGCCAGTCTGACCCTCAAGATCAACAGCGGCGGGAAAGACCTGAGCTTTGATCGAAACACCCTGAGCCCGCGCGCTGGGCAACTTCAGCTCAGTCGTTTTGAACTGGCGGACGCAACGCCCTGGCTGGACCGGATACCGCTCTCCGATGAATGGCGTGACCGGTTACGCCAGCAAGCGCCTAAAGGAGCGGTGTTGGATGGCACTGCCAAATGGTCCCGCGGCGCGGGTGATGGGCTCGTTTGGGAGCTGAACGCAGGCTTCGAACGCGCATCTCTCGCTGCGCTTCCCGCTGCCCCAAATCGACCTGGCCAGCCCGGGTTCAGCAATCTGACCGGACGAGTCCAATGGCGTGACCAGGGCGGCCGGCTACAGATTTCAAGCACCGAGGCATCGATCGTTTTGCCGGGGGTTCTGGCGGAGCCTGCCGTGAATCTCGATCAGCTGAACGCCGACGTGCAGTGGCGGTTCGAGAACGGCGCGACCGCGCTCAACATCGATCAGTTGCGGTTTGCCAATGCGGATCTGGCCGGCGAGCTGAGCGGTGCTCTGCAGATTCCCGACTCCAAGGTGGCGGCTACAGCAGATCTCACCGGCCGTCTGCAGCGGGCTGAGGCGAAGCGGATCCCCCGCTATGTACCCACGCGCTTAGGTCCAGAACTGCGGGCTTGGCTGGCCTCGGCGCTGCAGGGCGGACAGGCTCGCGATGTCAAGATGCGTCTGCAGGGTCGGCTTGATCGCTTCCCATTCGTGAAGCCCGCAGACGGCACGTTTCGCGTGGATGTGCCAGTCCGAGAGGTTCGGCTCGCCTACGCCGAGGGCTGGCCTGTTGCTGAGGCCATGACGGGTGATTTGACCTTCGCAGGCAACGGGATGACAGTCCGTCTTGATTCGGCGCAAATCTTTGGCCTGCGCCTGAGTGCAGTCAACGCCTCGATTGCCGATTTTGATCGCTCGGTCCTGCGACTCGATCTGCTGGGCACGGGACCCGCACAGGAAATGGTTCGTTTTTCGAATGAGTCGCCTTTGAACGCGCGCCTGGGCGGGGTTACCAACTCCGTGCAGACGACCGGCGATGCCCGCCTCAACGTCCGTCTGTCTTTGCCGCTGGCTCAACTCGATCAGACGTCCGTCAACGGGGGAATTCAGTTTGCCGGTAACAGCGTTGCCTTTGAGTCTGCGATTCCGCCCCTGACCCAGGTCCAGGGGTACCTGGATTTCTCCGACCGAGGCTTTGCATTGCGGGAACTGCGCGGCATGTTTCTGGGCGGACCGATTGCGCTCGAAGCGGATACGCAGACCCGGGCCACCGCTTCAAGTCAGCCAATCGATCTTCGCGCCTCCGGAACCGTGAGTGCTGCGGGTCTACGCCAATTGGTAGACAACGAACTTTTGCGGCGTCTCTCGGGTAATACCCGTTATGAGGCCCAACTCAACATTCAGGGTGCGAGCACCCGGCTGCGTGTTAAGTCCGACTTGATCGGTTTAGGCAGCGTTTTACCGGCGCCTTTTGCCAAATCGGCGGAAGCCCCGTTGCCGCTTGCTCTGGAGATGAGGCCGATGGGTGCCACGGGTGCTACGGGTGCCACTGGTGACGAAATCACAGCCCGTCTGGGCGAGTCCATTCGGATGGCATTCGAGCGCCGCCTCGATCCTGCCGCCAAGAAGTGGCTGCCGACTCGCGGCATTCTGGCAATTGGCAATGAGCCTACCTTGCCGGAGACCGGTTTTGCGGTTCGGGTTGACTCGGACATCGTGGATGTTGATCAATGGTCGCAGGTACTCGGGGACAGTCGGCTACCCGATGCGCCCTCCAAGGGACCCGACCTGGTGTCGGTCCTGCCGTCGGTGGTCACCATTCGAACTAAAGATCTGGTGATCGCGGGCCGCCACCTTCAGGATGCGGTGGTGGGTGCAACCCGTGCCGGGGGTTATTGGCGGGCCAACGTCCGCAGCCGGGGTATCGACGGATATTTCAATTGGCGCGACGCGTTGCCTGGCCAGCCGATCGGCACTCTGACGGCGCGATTTGGCCGTCTGGTGATTCCAGAGTCGCGGCGCAGTGACGTCGCCTCGATGCTGGCAGATGCGCTCCCTGATCGATTGCCTGGACTGGATGTCGCCGCCGAAGAACTTGTTTTGGGGGAGAGCAACCTGGGCGCGTTTCAACTGATTGCGAGCAACGGGGGTAGTGCGACCGATCCAGTTTGGCAAATTGAGACGCTGAGTTTGCGCAATCCCGGTGGCAAATTAACGGCGACCGGAAGATGGGGCGGTGAAGGTGCAGTGCGCCCTGAGGACCGCGTCACCCGTCTGAATTTCGACCTCGAGGTCCTGGATTCCGCGCGCCTCTTGTCCACCTTTGGGTTGGTCGATTTGATCCGGGGCGGCGGTGGTCGAATTAACGGAGAACTGACCTGGAAGGGTTTGCCGATGGCATGGGAGTCGCGCATGCTTGGCGGGCAGTTGGCGCTCGAGATCGGTCGGGGCCAGTTCCTCAAGGCAGATCCTGGCCTCGCAAAGCTGATTGGGGTGCTTAATCTACAGTCGCTCCCGCGCAGGCTGCAGTTCGATTTTCGCGACGTCTTCGCCGAAGGATTTGCCTTCGATCGCATTTCGGGTCGGGTTGCGATTAAAGACGGGGTGGCCCGAACGTCAGACCTGCGTATGCAGGGAATTTCGGCACTGGTCGCGATCCGTGGGAGTGCCGATATCGCTCAGGAGACCCAGAATCTGGCGGTAGAGGTTGTACCCCAACTCAATGCGGGTCTGGCGGCGCTGGGGTATGCGGCGGCGGTTAACCCGGCGATTGGCCTCGGTTCGCTGGTCGCACAATTTGTGCTCCGGGAACCCCTGCAGGCGTTGTTCGCCTTTACGGTCGACGTCCGCGGGCCCTGGGCCGACCCAGTCGTGGTCCGTCGGAGCCCATCTGCCACCTCAACTCGCTTAAAGTGATGGTCATGAAGACAGAACCCTCGATCCGCCATCTCGCGATTGCTCGCGACACGCTGCTCGCGCCCTTCGGTTTGGTCGAACCCGACCTGGCGCGCGCATTTTCTGAACTCTTTGAACATCGGATTGATTTCGCCGATCTGTATTTTCAGCAAACTCGTTCGGAGTCCTGGCGCCTTGAAGAAGGCATCGTCAAATCCGGCAGTTTCGGCATTGATCAGGGCGTAGGCGTCCGCGCAGTTGTTGGCGATCGGACCGCGTTTGCCTACTCGGATGCGATTGGGGTCGAGCCACTGATCCAAGCCGCACGCACGGTTCGTGGGATCGCGCGCCGGGGTTCTGGCCGGGTCAAAATTCCAACACCGGTTGGATTTGAACAACGCGGCGGCCATACGCTTTACGGCCTGGATGACCCCATCCGTTCTTTGGACGCCCAGGCCAAGGTCGACCTGCTCGGACGCGTGGAAGTCATGGCCCGCGCCCGCGACCCGCGCGTCGTTCAAGTGATGGCAGGCCTTGCGGCAGAACATGATGTGGTCCTCGTTGTCCGCTCCGACGGGTTGATGGCGGCCGATGTGCGACCGCTGGTTCGCCTCTCGGTGACGGTCATCGCCGAGTCTGATGGGCGCCGGGAGGTCGGTAGTGCCGGCGGCGGTGGGCGCTTCGGGTTCGAACGCTTTGATGAGGAAACGGTTCGCCGAACCGTCGAAGAAGCCGTCCAGCAGGCCTTGGTCAATCTGGACTCCCGCCCCGCGCCGGCCGGCACGATGAGCGTAGTGTTAGGTTCCGGTTGGCCGGGTATTCTGCTGCATGAGGCGATTGGCCATGGCCTTGAGGGCGACTTCAATCGCAAGGGCTCGAGTGCATTCGCCGGCCAGCTTGGTCAGCGGGTTGCGGCGCCTGGTGTGACCGTAGTCGACGATGGGACCCTGCCCGACCGCCGGGGTTCACTGAACGTCGACGATGAGGGCAACCCGACGCGTGAGAACGTATTGATTGAAGACGGCATCCTATGTTCGTATCTTCAGGACACCCTGAATGCCCGTTTGATGAAAGTCCCGGTGACTGGCAATGGGCGTCGGGAGTCTTTCGCGCATTTGCCGATGCCAAGGATGACCAACACCTGCATGATGGCCGGCGACCGCGATCCGGCTGAAATCGTCGCCTCGCTTGACCGTGGACTGTATGCCGTTAATTTCGGCGGTGGTCAGGTGGATATTACGAACGGCAAGTTTGTTTTTTCGGCCTCCGAGGCCTACTGGGTTGAGGGCGGCAAGATTCAGTATCCGGTCAAGGGCGCGACCATTATTGGTAATGGTCCCGACGCATTGACTCGGGTCACGATGATTGGTAACGATCTGCGGCTCGATCCAGGGATTGGCACCTGTGGCAAAGACGGTCAGAGCGTGCCGGTCGGGGTTGGGCAGCCAACGCTGCGCATCGAAGGCTTGACTGTGGGTGGGACCGGCTGACGCGCACTTCGGATTCCGTCGACATGAAGCACAATTTGTATTCCGTCCTGCGGGCGGGGTTTCCCGCCGATCTGGACACCATCGCAGTTGAAACCGATCAGGGTCAGCGCTATCGCTGGCGTGATCTCGAGCAGGGCAGCGCCAGGCTTGCAAACTTTTTCGATTCGCTGGGCTTGAGCCCCGACGCCCGCATCGCGGTGCAGGCCGAAAAATCCGTTGAATACTTGCTGCTTTATCTCGCCACGGTGCGTGCTGGGCGGGTGTTTCTGCCGCTCAATACCGCCTACAAAGCGGATGAAATCACCTATTTCCTAGGTGATGCCCAACCCGAGGTATTGGTCTGTAGCTCGGCCAATGCGCCCTGGGTGGGCGAGATTGCCGCGAATGCCGGCGTCCGCCATGTTTTTACGCTCGATGAAGACCGTAGCGGGACGCTTCTCGAATTGTCGGCCGAATGTTCCGACGAACAGATCGTCGCTTCGTGTGGCCCACACGATCTGGCCGCCATTCTCTACACCAGTGGCACCACAGGGCGCAGTAAGGGCGCCATGCTGTCGCACGGCAATCTGTGGTCGAACGCCCAAACCCTGAAAGATTATTGGGGGTGGCAACCCGGCGACGTTTTGATTCATGCCCTGCCGGTTTTTCATGTCCATGGGCTTTTCGTGGCCATTCACGCTGCCTTGCTCAATGGCAGCAAGATGCTCTGGATGTCGAAATTCGACCCGCGTCAGGTCATTGAACGGATGTCTGATGCGACCGTTTTCATGGGCGTACCGACACTCTATGTCCGGATGTTGGCTGAACCTGCGCTGACGCCTGCGCGAACGCAATCGATGCGCTTGTTTATTTCGGGCTCGGCGCCCCTGTTGATTGAGACGTTTGAGGCCTGGCGCGAGCGCACTGGGCACACCATCCTCGAGCGGTATGGCATGAGCGAGACGGTCATGCTGACCTCGAACCCCTACGTGGCGGATCCCCGTTATTCGGGTCACAGTGAGCGTCGCGGGGGTACGGTTGGATTTCCCCTGCCCGGTGTTGAACTCCGGATTTGTGGGGGCGATGGCGCGACTCTGGCCGACGGGGAGATCGGTGGTGTCGAAGTCAAGGGGCCGAACGTGTTTCAGGGCTACTGGCGCATGCCCGAGAAAACCCGCGAAGAGTTCACCGAGGATGGTTTTTTCAAAACCGGCGATCTGGGTCAGATCGACCAGCAAGGCTACGTCGTGTTGGTCGGACGCAGTAAAGATCTGATTATCAGCGGGGGCTTTAACGTCTACCCCGCCGAAATCGAGGGGATTCTTAATGAACTGGAGGGCGTTGCCGAAAGTGCCCTCATCGGGGTTCCCCATCCCGACTTTGGGGAGGTTGGGGTCGCCATCGTGGTGGCCAGGCCGGGTGCTGAGTTGACGGGCGATGCGCTGATCGAGGCCCTCAAAAAGCGTCTCGCGAACTTCAAAATACCAAAACGATGTTTCATCGTAGATGCATTGCCGCGCAATACGATGGGCAAAGTCCAGAAGAACCTGTTGCGCAATCAGTACCAAGTTTCTTTTTCCTGAACCGTTATGACAACCCCTGTTACCGACGATCTTCGGATCCGCGAAATCCTTGAACTCGCGCCCCCCTCTCATTTGTTGCGCGAATTCCCCGTTACCGAAGCTGTAGCGCGAACAACCGCAAGTGCGCGTGATGCTGTCCATCGCATCCTGCATGGGATGGACGACCGGATCGTTGTCGTCATTGGGCCCTGTTCGATCCATGATCCCCAGGCCGCTTACGAGTACGCTCAACGCCTGGCGGAGCAGCGCCGCCGATTTGCTGGCGAGCTTGAAATCATCATGCGGGTCTATTTTGAAAAGCCCCGTACCACGGTCGGCTGGAAGGGTCTGATCAACGACCCCTCGCTGGATGGCAGTTTTGACATTAACCGGGGACTGCGACTCGGGCGTGAAGTGCTGCTGGAAATCAATTCGCTCGGGCTCCCTGCCGGCGTCGAGTTCCTCGACATGATCACCCCTCAGTACATCGCTGATCTGGTGTCCTGGGGTGCGATTGGCGCGCGGACCACCGAATCGCAAATCCATCGCGAACTCGCCTCTGGGCTCTCATGTCCCGTCGGGTTCAAGAACGGGACCGACGGCAATTTGCGAATTGCTTTGGACGCGATCCGCTCGGCCAGTCAACCCCATCACTTTCTCTCGGTGACCAAGGGCGGGCACTCGGCGATCGTCCGGACGCTGGGCAATGAAGATTGCCATGTCATTCTCCGGGGCGGAAAATTTCCAAATTTTGATGCGGTCAGTGTCGAGGCCGCGTGTCGCGAATCATCGGCGGTCAACGTGTCTTGCCGTCTGATGATTGACGCAAGTCATGGCAACAGTCAGAAAAAGCCCGAGAATCAAGTCCCCGTGACTCAGGACGTCGCAGCTCAAGTCGCCGGTGGCGATGAACGCATTTTCGGCATGATGATCGAGAGTCATCTCGTGGCCGGTCGCCAGGATCTGGTCGCAGGGCAGCCACTGACCTACGGTCAAAGCATCACCGATGGATGCATTTCGTGGGAGGACAGTGTGCCGCTCCTGGAGGTGCTTGCGATGGCGGTGCGACAGCGGCGCCTAAAACGCGGGGAATAAACCCGGGTGGTGCCCCGATATCAGGCGGCCGCCGTTTGGGGTACTGCCGCCTCGCGGATTGGGAGATTGACGAGCGCTGCAAAGGCGGCGAGAGCCGCATCGGCGTACCACATCCACTGAAAATTCCCCAGGTGCGCAAGTGCTAAGCCGCCCAGCCAGGCGC
>CAIPGD010000242.1 GCA_903864485.1 uncultured bacterium
AGCGTCCACACCCTAAGCGTCCACGCCCTGGGAAATGAGTGCCTCGGCGAGAGAACTCCACGCATCTTCAACATGCTCGTTGGCCAACACGGGAAAATCGGCCGTGACCAATCGGCGACCCGTTTCGGCGTCCTCGAGGCCCACCCGAACCGCCACCCCCATTTCCTCGACTGCAGTCGTTGTCAGGCGCGCCCGCAACGCAGAGGGGCCACGACCATGCTGAGTCTCGACCGCCGCCAGAATGCGCCCCAATTCAAGGGAGCGACGGGTAATCGAGGCCATTCGGAGCGCAGAGAACCAGGGAAACACCCCGATCACGTCTAATTCAGACTCGAAATCCTCAGATAACCGGGCCGCTGCATCCCCCAGCCAAGCCTGTTCGGCGTCGCTCGCGTCGGCAGACTCCAGCGCAAGTTCAGCCTCAGGTAATTCGATTGTTGCGAACGGGAGCAGCCGCACCACCACCTTGCCCTCGGTAGGGTCGCCGTCATGAACAAGCGCCGCAGCTTCTTCGCCACCCGCGGTGAGATCGTCAAATAAAGCCGCAGCAAACTCGGCCACCGCCACCCAATCGAGCGAATCGGCCGCGACGGGACCCGTCATCGACGCGGCAAAGGACGCCCGACCCGCTTCGCCAATAAGCGCCCGCATCTGCAACGCCGCGGTTAGCGCTTCGACCGTCTCCGGGTCGATTTCCTCTGGCATCGCAGCTGCGGGCCCGACAACGACCAGTGCATACAACCGGGCTTCAAAAACGGCGGATTCCTCAGCGCCGGTCTCGGCCACCGCGACATGGGTTGCCGCGTGCTCAATTAACTCGCGCAGGCGCTCAAAGGCCTCAAGACCTAATTCATCCGCGATCCGCAATGCCTCATCAAGGCGATCGACCAGACCCTCATCCAGCAGGTGATCCACCAGTCGCAAGGCCTCATCGCCATCGGGATGTTCGGGGTCTGCCGCCAGCGCAGCCGCATAGCGGGCCAACCGGGTCGACTGGTCAGGCGCCCGGGGCCTGGACGCCTTCGATTTGGATCCTCGGCGTTTTTTGTCAACCATTAAAACCCTCGCGAACCGGGCGCCCTCAGGCGCAAGGTCTCATAACCACAAAATCTTCTTGCGATAGTCCAGATCGTTGAGAAGAGGTTCGGCTGGGCCCTGATGAAAAACCGCACCCCGTTCCAGCGCAAACACCCGATCGGCCAACGCAAGCACCAAGTCGAGATTGTGCTCGACAATGACGATCGATACTCTGCCGCGCAACTGATCGAACACGGTGAATAGCTCCTGCACCACCGTCGGGGCTAATCCCTCAAAGGGTTCGTCCAGCAGAAGTAAGCGTACGTTCCCGGACAAAGCGCGGGCGACCGCTGCCATCTGTTGCTCACCGCCCGACAAATAGTCTGCAGCCACATGACGCCGCTCCTTCAGGCGCGGAAACATGGCGTAAATCTCCTCTTCACTCCATGCCACCCCATGGCTCCCATCGGTCGCGCGCGCCAGACGGCCTAGGGCCAGATTCTCGGCCACCGTCATGCCTGCGAATAACCCACGGCCCTGCGGCACGTAGCCGATGCCCAGACGCGCAATGTCGGGCGCAGCCATACCTGCCAGATCTCGCCCCTCGAAAACAATCTGTCCGGATGCAGGTGGCAGTAGACCGCACAAGGCCTTCAGAAGGGTTGATTTACCAGCCCCATTGCGCCCCAGCAAAGCAACGATTTCGCCGTCGCGCACGTCCAGTGAGGCGTCATTCAGAATGTGACTCTTACCGTAGAACGCGTTGACCCGCTCAAAACGGAGCAACAGCGCAGACGCGTCTGATTCGGCTCCGACGGCCTTGCCCCGCCCGATCACAGTCGGCACCCCAGTACCGGTGTAAATCTCCTGGACACGACGGTCAGCACGAACCGCGTCTGGGGTTCCAGTCATCAAGACAGCGCCCTGATTCATGACCGTAACCCGTTGCGACAGGCCCAACACGCGGTCGATATCATGCTCAACGATTAAGACCGGAATATTGTGCGCAACGGTCTTGACGAGGCGCGACACCCGCTCACGCTCTGCCGCTGCCAATCCAGCGAGCGGCTCATCGAGCAATAACACCTGGGGCTTTGAACCCAGCGCGATCCCAAGATCAACCAGACGCTGCCCGCCGTAAGAAAGGTCTCCGCCCAGGGTCTGTTCCATCCCCTCAAGACCGAGGAATCGGATCAACTCGGCCGTCTCGGCGAGCACGTCGGGATAAGAAAACACATCATTCCAAAGATTAAATTTACCTGGATGACGCGCCTGAAACGAAAGCCTCAGATTCTCTTCAATCGTCAGCCCCTTGAAAAGGCTCGTAATCTGGAATGACCGGGCGAGGCCTTGCTGACAAATTTCATGCGCTGGCAACCCCGCGATCGAACGGCCAAGTAACTGCACGCTTCCTTTAGTCGGCGCAAAAAGCCCCGAAATCAGGTTGAAGGTCGTCGTCTTGCCGGCGCCATTCGGCCCAATTAAGGCGTGCACTTGCCCTGCCTCGAGGGTCAGATGGGCTCCGGTCACAGCACGGATTCCCCCGAAATTCTTGTCCAGATCCTGGACCTCAAGAACCGTCCCCGTGCCTCGTTGAGCCTGCAAGAACCCCGGGAGCGGGAGTCCTTCGTAAATCCGGCGCCGACTCATGGCCGCAGATTCTTCAGGGGCAACCTGCCACCTGCGCTTCAACCGAACCCAAATACCAACCAACCCGTCCGGTGAAAACAGAACGAAGCCGACAAAAATGATGCCAAACCAGAGTAACCAGTTGTCGGTCCAAATCGAAAACAACTCCCTGAACAAACTGTAAAACAGGACGCCCAGGGCCGGGCCGAGCAGGCTCCGCATACCACCAATCACGACCATCGCCAGCAACTCACCTGAAAAGGCCACTGAGGTACCGTCGGCCGCGGCCAGCCGATGATGAAAGACCAGCAAGGCCCCCGCCACGCCTGTGACCACCGCGGACAGGACAAAGACCCCGAGCTTGTAGCGATCAATGTCGTAGCCCTGAAAGGATGCGCGCTGCTGATTTTCGCGAATCGCCACCAGAACGTGGCCGACGGGTGAACGGATCACTCGCTGCAGCCCATACACCGTCGCCATGGCGATGCCGGAGGTGACCGCGTAAAAAACGATCGGGTCATCCAGATTGAGCGGTCCCAAGGTGTATCGCTCGATCCCGCCCAAACCACCTTCTCCCCCGGTAAAGCTTGTCCACCTAAAGGCAATGGCATAACTCAAGGCCGCCAGGGCCAAGGTCAGCAGCGAAAAATAGACGCCACGCCGCCGCAGGATCAATAGCCCAACCGCAGTCGCCAAAACGGCCGTAAAGCCGATTGACCAGAGAAAGGGCATTAGGCTTTGCCCCGCAAACCAGTGCTTCTGGGCCAAGGCGGCAGCATAGCCCCCGACACCGAACCAGATGCTGTGCCCAAAAGAGACCAGACCCGTGTAACCAACCAACAGGTTTAGACCTGTCGCTGCGATGACCAAAATGACGACCGTCGTAGCGGTATCAAGCGTCAGACCGATCAACTTGAGCGCAAAAGGCAGCGCCATCAGCGCAATCGCGCCGGTCAGAAGGTTTCGGCGAATCTCCCGCTGCGCAAGTCGCTGCGAATCTACCTTCCCCATCGAATTCAGCGAATTCAAGTCAGGCGCATTCATTCAAAACGCTCAATTCGCTCACCCAACAATCCCCGTGGACGAAACATCAGGACGAGAAACATCAGGATGTACATGGATGCCTCACCGGCGGCCGGAACGAAATGGATCGTCACACCACGCACCAGGCCAACCAGAAGCGCCGCGAGAATGACCCCCCAGAAACTACCGAGGCCGCCGATGACCACAACCACAAAGGCAACAGTCATGATTTCGGTCCCCATTGCCGGATGGACGACGCTGATCGGGCCGAAGAGAACGCCCCCCAGCGCAGCCATTCCAACGCCCAGCATCACGATAGCCGTCATGTAAGGCTGCAGGCGAATACCCAGCACTGCGACCATGTCGGGACGCTGGACACCAGCCCTGACCACCCGGCCGAACGATGTTCGATGCAATAAAAACCAAATCGCCAACATCACGATCAGAACGACAGCAAGCAGCAATAATCGGTAGCGGGAGAACATGAAGTCCCCGAGCACGACCTGACCCTTAAAGGCCGCTGGCATGGACGAGGGCAAAGGCGCCGCCCCCCAAACCATTCGAATTGCCTGCTCGGCAATCATCGCGAGTCCGAAGGTCACCAGGAGGCTCAGGATCGGATCGGCCGAATAAAAGCGCCGCAACAGGTAGCGCTCGAAAGCGATTCCAAGTACCCCCACGACGATGGGTGAGATCAGAACGCTGGCGCCAAACCCAAGATGCTGGGTGATGACGAGGCTCACATAGGCCCCGAGAGCGTAGAAGGCGCCATGGGCGAGGTTGACCACCCCGCCCACACTGAAAATCAGCGAAAGACCTAATGCGAGCAGTAGGTAGTAACCTCCCAGCACTAGGCCATTAACGACCTGCTCAAGTAAAAAAACGAATGCCACGTCGCCCGCTCAGAGCGTACAGGTGTTGTCCGCCTTGTTGGTTGCCAAGACCTCGAGCGACTCGTTGGCCCCTGGAACTGGGTTACCGAACGCGAGGAAATCCTGCTTGTCTTTGGCCTGCCCCTTAGGCTTGGCGGTGAAGGGATAGGCCTCCTGCATCAACTGATGATCCCAGGCGCGGAAGTAGCCCTTGCGTGCCTTGAGGATGTCAAACTCAGTCCCTTTCTCGAAGTAAGCAATCAACTTGTCCGTGTCGGTCGACTTGGTTTCATTCATCGCCTGAGCCACGATTTTCAACGTGACATACTCGATCCAGGCATGGTTTTCCGGGATCTTGTTGTATTTCTTCGTGAAATTTGCAACGAAGGTCTTGGTCCCCGGTGTCGTCAGGTCGTGGTGCCAGACCGTCGGCCAGATTCCAGCAAAATTCTCTGAACCAGCCGCCCAAGCATCCGCCGTATTCAGATTGAATCCGATGAACGGGTAGGGAAGCCCAAACTCGGCATATTGCTTCAGGAACGTCGTCACCT
>CAIPGD010000243.1 GCA_903864485.1 uncultured bacterium
CCATCCAGTGGACTGCACTCGCGACCGATTCGAGTCCCATCCGATCTTCTGAAACGATGCGACCATCGGCTTGGGGGATCCCGGCGGCCATCCGAGCGGTCATATCGCTTGCCGCATTGCCAATATCGATCTGGCCGCAGACAATGTCGTGTTTGCGCCCATCAAGTGCCAGAGATTTGGTGAGCCCGGTCACTGCGTGTTTTGTGGCGGTGTAGGCGATTGTGTCCGGCCGAGGTGCGTGGGCCGAAATCGAACCGTTATTAATGATTCGGCCTCCGCGCGGATTTTGTGACTTCATGACGCGCACCGCCTCCCGAGCGCAGAGGAACATGCCGTTAAGGTTGACGTCCACCACCTGACGCCATGCCTGATAGTCGAGATCCTCGATGGGACCGCGAGCTTGATTGCTTCCGGCGTTGTTGAATAAGAGATCCAGACGTCCGAACTGGTCAATCGTGTGAGCGAACAACTGGGCGACCTCGGACTCGTTGGTCACGTCGGTTGGCACCGCTTGCGCGCGCTCGCCAGCGAGAGACTCGGCTGCGACCTGCTGGAGCGCGTCAGGGCGTCGCCCCGCCAGAACCACCAACCAGCCCGCCTGCAACAACGCGAGGGCAACGGCTCGTCCGATGCCGCTGCCGGCTCCGGTAACAATCGCAGTTCTGGGGGATGGCGCTGGTTGAATCATGAGAGTGGGGCTGGGCGAGGGTTGACTAAATAGGAACGAGCGACAAGGGATGAGTGACGAATTTAGCCACTATGGTCGATTGTAGTCAGATCGGCGTTGTCGGCGCATTCGAAGTAGCATTGTTTCGAGAGTACGAGACGCTGCCTCGAGCATTTCGGTTTCGGTTTCGCGCCAAAGCATGTAGTCGCGCAAACGGTCAGCGGCTTCGGTGACTGCGGCGATTGGATTGGTCCGGCGTTCAAAGGTGTCCTGCAGCGCTTCGTCGCGGCCCGCCAGGACAGCATAAGCGGCCCGTCGGACGGTTTCAAACTCAGTGGCTTCGCGCAGCATCTGTTCAAACTGTTCACGGGATAAAGCATGTTCTTGTGCAGCGTGCTCCATGGGGCTCTCCGGTGCGGCGTGAGGTTCGGTCGACATGTTGCGGTGAAAGCAACACGTTGCCCGTTGTCGGGCCGACCGTTAGTGCGGCAATTCGCGCCACATGGCTTCTCGAGGCTGGCGGATGGGATGAATTGAGAAAAACCGCATTGCAATTGGAGCTTCTGCGCGGCATCGGCTGAATTTGATCAACGGGTGGCTGATTCAGGCTCGGGTCGGTTCAACAGAAAGAGGGGTAGCGCCATGAGCGCCTGCGCAGTCGCCGCTAAGCCGTAGAGCGCGGCACCAACCGCGGCGCTTTCCGCTGGGATGCCAGCACCAGAAAGAATGACAACGGCGGCGGCTTCACGCAGTCCCCAGCCAGCGAGGGAGATCGGAATCGCGAGGCTCATGAAAACAAAGCCGGAACTCATCATCAGGGTCAGAGGATCCAGATGCACCGAGGCGGCGCGCAGGCAAAGCCCAAACGTCAGGATGGCGAGGGCCTGCACCGGGATGGAGGGCCAGAGGGCTCGGCGCCACGCGTGCAACAGAATGCCTTGTTGGGAACGCAAAGGTGCCAGGCGTTGCTTGATAAAATTCGGGAGCCATTGTTGATCCAGCATGCGCGAGGCGATGAACAGCGTCAGGGGCATACCAACGATAACTGCTACCAACACCAGGCCATAGAGCCATGCAGCCCAGGGCGTGAGATGGGCATCGCGCCCCAACAAGCTCCACCCAAGAGCCCCGAACACACCAACGATCCATAGACCTGCAAGGCGATCGATCAGGACCGAGAGGGTGGCATCGCCCAGCTTTGCTCCGCGGCGCTTCAGTTGCAACGCACGCCATGCATCGCCGCCCAGGATTGCGCCGGGCAACACGTTATTGATGGTGATGGCCTCGGCATAGATCCGTGAGGCGGTCCAGATGGACAAGGGCGCAGATAATGCTGCGCTAATTCGCGACCAGCGCCAGGCGCAGGCGAGACTCGCCAGGGTCGCGGTCAGGACGCTCAGGCTCCATTGCATCGGGTCGACGCGGCGCAGGGTTGCGAGGATGGCGGCGAAGTCGAGCGTCCACCAGAGCGCTCCAACCAGGGCGAGTCCACCCAGGATTTTGAACGATCTCTTAAGCACGGTTTGCGACTGGGATCACCGTTCGCGCACAACGGGGTCACGACTGCCGGTTGCGGCACGGGCGGTTGAGCGCAAGCGATATTGGGCGCGGCCTCCAGGCTCGTGATAGATGCGAATCAACAACTCACCCAGCAGGCCGACAGCGATGGTTTGCGCGCCGACCACCACCAGTAGAAGCCCGAGCAGTAGTAAGGGGCGTTGTCCAATCGATTCGCCGAATCCAATTTTCAGAATGGTCATCCAGCCCAGAATCAGGCTGCCGATGAGGCCGAGGACGACGCCACCGCTGCCAATGGCATGCATCGGGCGCTGCAAAAATCGCAATAAAAATTTGATCCACATGAGATCAACAACGACCCGGATCCAGCGACCGATTCCATACTTGGATTCGCCAAATTGACGCGCATGGTGAGCGACCGGGACTTCCAGGATTCGGGCGCCAGCCTCGGCGGCCAGGGCAGGGATGAAACGATGCTGTTCTCCGTATAGCCTGAGCCCTTCGACGATTTCGCGCCGATACACTTTGAGCGCACAGCCGTAGTCGTGCAAGCGCACGCCCGTGACCCAGGAAATGAGCGCATTCGCAAGGCGTGACGGAAGTTTGCGGGACAGCCCGGAGTCTTGACGATCGATCCGCCAGCCCGAAATGGCGTCAATCTCCGGGCGTGAGCGAAGCAGTTCGATGAGTCGGGGAATGTCACGCGGTTCGTTCTGCAGGTCACCATCGAGCGTCACGATGATGTCGCCCTGGGCGGCGTCAAATCCGGCCTGTAGTGCAGTTGATTGGCCGTAGTTTCGGATGAGATATTGACCCCGCAACCAGGGCGTTGTGCTCGCAAGGGCTTCCAGTTGCTTTGCGGTACCGTCAGTGGAACCGTCGTCTGTGACGATGAGTTCGAAATCGGTAAGCCCAGCATCGATCATTGCCTTACCAATGGCATCGACCAGCCGGGCGACGCTCTCACATTCGTTATAAACCGGAACAACGATGGAGATGGACGGCGCCGACGGGTGAGCGGCGGCTGGGGTGACATGAGAGGCACCTGAGGCAATAGAGGTACTAGAGGCATTAGACATGGTGACGATCTTTGACCAGAGTCCTTAGCGAAATGAGGTTCGAAAACGCGCTTTGACCAACCGCCAGCGAAGGCCAGGACGATACGCCAGGAGGTAGGCTAACCCGATCCCGATCAGCGTGAACGTCATGGCGAAGGCGATATCGCTGAACCAGTGTCCACCGGCGACGATTCGAATCAATCCGACGGCAAATCCTGCGACTGTGCCCCCCCAGAGCCAGACGCGATGGCGTCGTCGTGAAATCGCATAGCCCGTCGCAAACCAAAATCCGACGGCCGCGTGACCGCTGACGAAGGCGCAGTTTCGCTCGCACTCGTGGGCCTGCTGCAGGGCGGGCGAAAATTTGTGGTTACCGCCAAACGCCTCGACTTGGGCGGGCCTCGCCCGACCGATATTTTCTTTCAGAACGAGGTTGATCAGAAGCCCCGGGCCAATAACGAGCGAGAGCAGGGCGCAGGCCAGGGCCTGACGGACGCGAAGTGGACGAAGAGGGTGCAGCAGACGGGGCTGAATCCGACCGAGTCGGCCAAATCTCTGGAAGGCCAAACCGCCGACCAATCCGAAAACGAGTGCTAAAAAGGCGCCTCGAGCCAGCCAGTTGATGCCATGGTAAATGACCGTAACAATCGGGAGGTCGTGGTTGGTAAAACCTTTTGCATCATCATAAAAAGCGGACGCAACCTTGAGATCGAGTTCGGGCCACCAGGCTGGGATCAGTCCGAGCAAAATCGAAGCAGCAATCGCAGCCCGAAGGCCCAGTCGGACATTCTGATCCGGAACAATCAAGGCAATGGGCCCGGTTGCGTGATGTGTGATCGGCCCGATTGATATTCCCGAAAGCCCTGAGCAATCCAGACTTTCCAGGGCTTCGCACAGGCTTCGCAGCCTGGCCCGGGATCATCTGCCTGCGCAACGACCTGCTCGAAACTATTCAACAGTTCAGTCGGGTCGAGTGTGGCGCTGACGATCAGATATCGCTGTGGGGTTGCGCTATCAGTTTGCGCACGCGCAACGGTCGACAGATCGCGAAAGCGGCTCCAGTGATCTGCGCGACGCCCCTCCGGATTCCAGGAGGCGATTCGATTCATTGGCAACCGAAGCTCGTAGGCCAGTAGAGCGAGACTCGACCGTTCGTCATTGACAAGGAGCATGTCAGGATCGAGTTTGTCCCGAAGCCGATGGGCGAAATCGGGCCAACCATAAAACCGCGCAAACAAATCGCCTTTTGCGCCCGCTGGTAATCCGATCGCGTAACGCAGGATCGGCCAGTGCACGAAACCCGCCAAGATCGCGATGTTCAGCGCAAACGCTGACGCCAGGGTGCGCCAGCCCCGTTGCCGGAGGATGGCTGTGACCAACAGAATGGTTAGGCTGACATAGGCAGGAAGAGCCCAGTTTGGTTGCGCTCGAGAAAGGGTGGCTTCGACGCAGGCAATGAGCAGGAGTGGAAATGCAAACCATTTGTGCAGCGATAGGGCGTCTGCATCACTCTGACCAGCCTGGGTCGTGTGGGGCGCGGAAATCCGAAAATTGCCGAAGGCCCCAAAGAGACAAAGGAACCCAAAGATGATTAGCAGGGGGCCGCCAACAACCCACTGGCCCAGGGCAAACTCGATCAGACGCAGTGGATGCAGGCCAGCCCGATCAAGCTGACTGATTTCCTGCGTGTGACCAAGGGTCGGAAAGCCATGTTGTGCATTCCAGACAAGATTCGGCGAGAACAGCAGTACTGCAATGACCAGTGCACACCACGGTCCGCTTCGGTAAAGATGCGCTCGACGCTCGGGGGTGACAAAAAGCCATCCAAGGGTTGAAAGGGCCATCGCTCCCATGGTGTATTTGGACATGAGACCGATGCCGGTGGCTATGCCCAGAAGACACCAGTAGCCAAGATGTCCATGCCGACTGCACGCGCGTTGCAAGGCCCAGAGGGCAATGGACCAGCATAAAACCAACGGGGCGTCGGTTGTCAGGAACCCGCCTGATACGGCGATACCGGGAATGGTGGCAAATACCAATGCCGAGGGGATCGCGCAGCGTGGCCCGAAGCTGTCTCGAGCAATCAACCCAACGACGCCCGCGGTGAGGGCGTAGATGACGCCCGACGCGCTTCGAACGATCCAGGCTTCATCGCCGAACAGATGGCTGATTTGCCGGTAGATCAGCGCGATCACCGGGGGCTTGGAGTAATAGCCCCAATCAAGCCGACTGGACCAGACCCAGTATTGCGCTTCGTCAAAATGTAATGACAGTCCGGCTTGCTCTAGCGCTAATCCACGCCAAACGATCAGCCCAAGGAGAACGCCTGCAACAAGCAGAGCCCTCCCGATCGATGGAACTACACCATCTGGTTGCTTAGGAGCAGGGTGGGCTGAGTCGGTCAAGGAATTCAGACTTGTGGCGCGGCTGGCAGGATTCGAACCCACGACCCCCTGGTTCGTAGTGCGAATTTATTGACTTAAGTCTTTGATTTAATTAGTGGCGAACGCCCGGCGCGCGAGTTTTCGTCCCTATGGTTCCGTATCGATCTCGCGAAAAGTCGCGCAGAAGTCGCGCAGACAAC
>CAIPGD010000244.1 GCA_903864485.1 uncultured bacterium
ATCGCCAATCGAAGTCGCGACACGGATCAGATCGACAAGTTCAATGATCGAGTCGGACTGAAGCGGATGGCCCACTTTCCGGACCTGGATGTGATCCGGCGCAGCCGACTCAAGAAATCAACGCTCTTTGAAATGGAGCCTTCTCCCGAACTCGAAGCGGTTCAGCAGGAATACATGCGCTTGGCCGCGGCACTCTGGGCGGGCACCGAGCCCCTGGCGCCCGAGGCACTAAAAGATCGGGACATTTTTGATCTCCTCGGTTTCGATTGACCCCGAAACAATCTCCAGGCGATACCTCTGCCATGAATGATCTTGCATACGAACAACGACGCGGCGAAATCGAAAACTATTTCGATCGGACAGCGGCCGATGCCTGGGCAAAGCTGACCTCGTCGGCACCGGTCAGCGGCATTCGTGCGACGGTGCGGGCCGGTCGGGACCTCACGCGCTCGACCTTGCTGAGTTGGCTGCCGGCCGACCTGCACGGTCTTCGCATCCTCGATGCAGGCTGTGGAACCGGCGCACTCGCGGTTGAGGCGGCCCGCCGCGGAGCTGAGGTGGTCGCGATTGATCTGTCACCCACCCTGGTCCAACTTGCCCGTGAACGCGTGCCGCAAGACCTGGGCGCCGGTCGCATCACCTTTTGTTCAGGCGACATGCTGGATGCGGGTCTCGGACACTTTGATCATGTGGTCGGCATGGATTCGCTGATCCACTACGAGCGCCACGATGTCGTGCGAGCCATTGGTGCGCTCGCACCCCGCACCCGTAGATCGATTGTCTTCACTTTCGCCCCTCGCACCCCAATGCTGGCGGCGATGCGCGTCGTCGGGCGCTTGCTCCCGCGCAGTGACCGTTCGCCCTCGATCGTTCCAGTAACTGAAAAATTATTACGCAAAGAATTAATCGAAAACTTGCCAGGATGGACGATTGGCCGCGATCTGCGCGTCTCGACCAACTTCTACAAGTCCCATTCGATTGAACTCTGCGCCCCAGAGATGCAACACGCCTAGACCGTTCTCATGTTGCAACAGACCCCTCCACAAACCACTCCAGCGACCGTGCAGCAGACCTTTCAAACCGCTCGCCAACAGGCGATGCAGAGCTGGTTTGAACTGCTGCCGCGGCTGCTCCCATTTGCGGATGCGGCGACCGCAGAATTGCCCATGTCGCGTTTGCTACGTCTGTCGCTGTTCCAGGTGTCCGTTGGAATGGCTGGAGCTCTCCTGACCGGCACGCTCAACCGCGTGATGATTGTTGAGCTCGGCGTTGCGGCGTGGTTGGTCGCGCTGATGGTTTCTTTGCCAATGCTGTTCGCACCACTGCGCGCGCTAATTGGCTTTCGCTCTGACACCCATCGGTCAGCCCTCGGTTGGCGGCGTCTGCCCTACCTGTGGTTTGGCACGATGCTTCAGTTCGGTGGCCTCGCGATCATGCCGTTCGCGCTGCTTGTCCTGTCCGGGCGGGGCGTAGGCCCGGTCGCAGTCGGGCAAGCCGGAGCCGCTTTGGCTTTTCTGCTGGTTGGCGCGGGGATGCACACGACCCAAACCGCCGGACTGGCGCTGGCCGCAGATCTGGCTCCAGAGCGTGTTCGCCCGCGGGTGATTGCTCTCCTTTACGTCATGCTGCTGGTGGGCCTCCTGACTGGGGGTCTATTGCTCGGGACGCTGCTGGCAGACGCGGGGCCCCTACGATTGATTCAGGTCGTGCAAGGGACCGCTCTTGCCACTTTGCTGCTCAACGTCGTCGCGGCCTGGAAGCAAGAGGTTCGCGGCCCCGCGACACACCGTGACCCGTCGCCCCGACCCTCCTTCAGCACAGCCTGGAAATCGTTTGCCGACCGCACCGGAGCGCGCCGATTCCTGGTCGCGGTTGGCCTGGGAACGGCAGCTTTCAGCATGCAAGACATTCTGCTGGAACCCTATGGCGGCGAAATCCTGCACCTTGGGCTGGGCGCAACCTCGGGGCTGACCGCCCTGCTGGCCGCGGGCACTCTGATCGCTTTTGCCCTGTCCGCAAGACAACTGTCCCGCCAAGCCGATCCTTACCGATTGGCTGCTCTTGGCGCGTTTATTGGACTCTTTGCGTTCGCTGCAGTCATCTTCGCAGCACCAATCGATTCCGCCGCGCTGTTTTGCCTGGGCACATTCGCCGTTGGCGTCGGCGGTGGCCTGTTTTCGATCGGCACGCTTTCCGCTGCGATGGGCCTTGAGCAGGAACATTCGCGTGGCCTCGTGTTGGGCGCGTGGGGTGCCGCCCAAGCGACCGCAGCAGGCCTCGGGATCGCCATCGGTGGCGCCTTGCGCGACATCACAGCCACGCTCGCCCAGAACGGCACCTTGGGCACTGTTTTGACGGATCCAGCCACTGGGTATGCCGTGGTGTATCAGCTCGAAATCGGACTGTTGTTCATGACGCTGATTGCCCTCGGCCCACTCGTCAAGATTCATCAACCGGCACCCGGCCCGAAACACGCGTTCGGACTGGCTGAATTTCCCAGTTAAACCGATCGTCGACCCCTTTCAGCCCCCTCTCAGCCCCCTCTCAGCCCCCTTTCAGCCCCTTTCCACCCCTTTCCACCCCTGCCACGGAGACCGCCATGAAGCCAATCGGCGAGATCACTCAGTACATCGACGTTGCCCAGATCGTTCTTTATATGTTCTGGATCTTCTTTGGGTCCCTCGTGATTTATCTGAATCGCGAAAGCAAACGCGAGGGCTATCCGCTCGACACTGGGAATCCAAACGACCCAGACATCGGGTTGGTTTCGATGCCCGAACCCAAAACCTTCCTGATGCCCCATGGTGCCCCGATCGTACAGCCC
>CAIPGD010000245.1 GCA_903864485.1 uncultured bacterium
CCTTCGAATCGAGCCTGGAGCGGCGCTGTGGACGACGCCAGCATTCGCCACCGCGGGATCCGCCGCTCGAATGAGTTGCGTGCGCAAGGTCCTGGAGACTGCGGGCCCGGTATTCAAAAAATCGACATAAACGCAGCGAGGTCGATCATGACCGGGTGCCATTACCTGCGTAAAGCGTCCCTCCTTTCGTGCCCAACCGACGCCCCAGGCATCCATCTCCAAAATACACTCGAGCCCGTCTTCACAAATCACTCGGGCAAGCGCTGGATCACACAGACCACGCCCCGCCCGCAGCGTATCGACCAGATGGTGCTGCCAGTGATCGGGGCATTCACCACCGACCGCGGCCGCAACCGTCATCTGCGCCATGACAGTCGCCCCACCGCGCCCGATCAGACTTCGGTCGATTAACAACACATTCGCGCCGTGGCGTGCGGCTTCTAGCGCGGCGTACATACCAGCGCCGCCAGCGCCGATGACAAGGACGTCGGTCGTGAGATGCACTGCTTCAGTCCTTAAAAAGTCGTAGGGGCATGGGCAAAACCGACCAAAACCGTCAATCGAGCATTTGAATTACAAAAGAGACCCATCCGTGCGCTGAATGTGATCTAACAACAGCTCGAGTAGCGCTCCATTGGTCTCGGTCTTGATACTACCAATCGCGTCGATCAGTACCTCATGAATTTGTTCGGCGCCGACAGGCTCCATGTCCCACTGGGGGAACACGCGTTCCGGTTCATCAAAGTTGTTGCCCAGAATCACAAGACTGTCATGACGAGGATCCTGGTGGATCCTGGCCATCAGATTCTGTACCGCTTTTGGCGGGCCTTCGAGCCATTGGAAATAGAGGCCACCGCCGTACACGAGAAGCCCGGTGATGCCGTGGATAGCGTTATTACGTCGCGACACCGAAATGATCTGGCGAAAGGCGTCCCCGTCGAGATCGGGAATGCAGCGACTGCAGTAGGAGAGGCTGTCCAGCATTTGACCTTGTCGAATTAGAGGTTATGTGCATAACACTCTTTAGCACAAAAATCAGTTTCCACTGCCTGGCAGGCTCGCCCACGGGTAAATTAGTTGAATGCTGCATTCCTCACGCCCTGCAGAGCAAAACCGCACTTCAGGGTATGAAACAATGGGATAAGCCTTCCGGCACGTGACACCCCACCCGGGCGACCCCTTATGCTTTTAGCCGCTGCACTGCTCGTCACAGCCATTTTGTTCGGTGGTATGGCGCTTTTTTCGTTCGGTTTCGCAGCGTTTCTGTTCACAGCGTTGCCAGTCGACGTCGCGCGACTCACGATCCGGAAAGCCTTCCCCCATTTTTATCTCTTTGTCATTTGCACCGCAGCCCTATCTGCGGTGTTAATTGGTCAGCGTGACCTTTACTCAATGGGTGTAATGATTGGGGTTGCTGCCACGACGGTGCCGGCTCGTCAGATTCTCATGCCTGCAATCAATCAAGCCACAGACGTAGGCGACAAACGACGATTTAACCAGCTGCATGGCCTTTCGGTCGTCGTTACGCTGCTTCACCTGGTCGGGGCGGGTTGGGTGTTAACTCAATTTATTTAAAATAGATCGCCTACATCGTGATGACCACTTCGAATAAACGCCGTATCAGTGACGATTCGACCCTATGCGATGCCACCGTCTCGCGGATTGTCGAGATGGCTTGGGAAGATCGTACGGCCTTTGAGGCGATTGAGGCCCAGTTTGGCTTGAATGAGTCCGCTGTCATTGACTTGATGCGCAAGCACATGAAACCGTCCTCCTTCAAGATGTGGCGAAAGCGGGTCAGCGGACGGCGTACAAAGCATGCCGTCTTGCGTGGCGCAGTATTTTTGCGTCATCGCGCCACCAACTCACGGATGTGACGATCGGTTAACCAATGAAAACCCTGGATACTGAATCGCTAGTTTTTGCGTTCGTCGACATCGAAACCACTGGCTCAAATGCCGACCGCGACCGAATCACTGAAATTGGTATCAAGACGCTTGCCAATGGACAAGAAAGTGTCTGGGAGTGCTTGGTTGATCCGCAAACCTTTATCCCCCAAAACATCCAGCGACTGACTGGTATTACACCGGATATGGTGGAGGGTCAGCCCAGATTTGACGAACTTGCGGTGTCAATTAAGAGAGAGCTTGAGGGAAAGATTTTTGTCGCGCACAACGCACGGTTTGACTATGGCTTCATCAAGGCCTCCTTCAAACGAATAGGAATGGACTTTCGGCCGAAGGTGCTTTGTACCGTCAAACTCTCACGGTTGCTTTTTCCCCAGCAGGCCAGGCACAACTTGGACACCATCGTCGCCACTCACGGCCTGACGATTAGTGCGCGACACCGAGCCCTCGGCGACGCCGATTTGTTGCTTCAGTTTTGGCGGGTGTGTGAAAAAACGTTCGGTCAAGAGCGCTTGCTTGAGGCTGTAAATCACTTGGTGGGTAGCTCGAGCCTACCGCCCAACATCAAACAAAGCGATATCAACGCGATTCCAGACACACCGGGTTGCTATGTTTTTTACGGTGAAAACAACGCAACCCTTTACATTGGCAAAAGTCTTTCGATGCGCACCCGTGTGATGAGCCATTTTCATAGCGCGCTCACCGATCGCAAGGAAATGAAACTATCTCAACAGGTCCACCACATCGACTTTATCGAGACAAGCGGCGAATTGAGTGCATTAATTCTGGAATCCAAACTGATCAAAGAACGTATACCGAGCATGAATATCAAGTTACGCCGATCAACGGATTTATGCGCGTGGCAATTAAAAAAAGACCCCATGGGCCTGCAAAAGCCCGTACTCATTACGCACAAGCATTTAAAGCCCGGCCTTCAGGACGATTTGTACGGCCTTTTTTACAATAAGAGCGAAGCCAGGGGCTATCTGGCTGCCGTCGCAAAAAAGTACCAATTGTGTGAAGCCTTGTTGGGCTTGGAAAAAGTGGAAGAGGGAAAACCTTGCTTTGCCCATCAGGTCAAACGTTGCCAGGGGGCCTGCGTTGGCAAACTGTCTTTGGAGATGCACAATCTGCTTTTGCAAGCGGCCCTACAGCTTTACAAAGTGCAGCCTTGGCCGTTTGATGGCGCCATTGCGATTAAAGACGGAAAAGGTATGGTTGTGTTCGACAAATGGTGTTATCTGGGATCTGCAAACGATCATGATGAGCTTTACGAATTGGCCAAGTCCGACGATTTAGACTTTGATCTCGATATTTATAAGATCGTCAAAAAGGCAATTGCAGGCTCACACAAATCTAATGTAGTGAAGCTTTTTGGTGGCAATATAGAGTCAGGTTCGCCGCAGGCGACGTTTTAACAAGAATCGGAAGGGGCGTATTTCAGTGAAAATCCAAAGTCGTTCAAATGGTTTCAGGTGGTTTGGTGGGGTCCTGCTCGCAATGACCATTGGCGCGCCGGTTCATGCGCAGGAGAAAAAAACGCCCTTGCCCCTGGCGAGCCCCGAAAGCGTTGGCATCTCGCAGGAGGGCGTGCAGCGGATTGACGCATTTTTCGAAAGCGAGATCGCGAAAAATCGGATGCCTGGTGCCGTAATTGCGGTTGCAAGGTACGGGAAGCTGGCGATTTACCGTTCGTATGGTTCCCTGAACAAGGAGACCCAGACGCCGATGCCGTTGGACGCCATTTTCAATCTGGCGTCGATGACGAAAGTCATGGCCAGTGTGGGAGCGCTGACGTTCTATGAAGAGGGACGGCTTCCGCTCGGATCCGATGTGTCCAATTGGTTTCCGGAATTCAAAAACGTGAGCGTTGGCGTCGTGAATGCCGACAAAAGCGTCACTGCCAATGCGTCAAAGTCTCCGATCACGATTCAGGATCTGATGCGCCACACAAATGGTTTGACCTACGGCGCCCGGGGCACCACGCCGATCCATAAACTGTTTCCCGGTTCTTCGGCTGGCGCTGCGTTCGAGTATTCGGGTGCTGAGTTCATCAAAAAGCTCGCATCGACCCCGCTTCTTTATGAACCAGGAACGGTCTGGGATTACGGCTTCGGCATCGACGTCCTGGGTCTCGTTCAGGAAAAAATTGCAAACAAACCGCTGAACGATGTCTTACAGGAACGGGTCTGGTCGAAGGTTGGCATGCCCGACACGACCTTTCATGTTCCAGAAAAAGATAAGACCCGATTGGCGCAGCCGCTACCGCTTGACCCGATCACCCAGAAACCGCAATCGATTGCGGTGCTCAAGCAGCAACCAAAGTTCGACTGTGGTGGATCTTGTGCCTATTCAACAGCCGCCGACTATGTGCGGTTCGGCCAGATGATGCTTAACGGTGGAACGCTCGATGGCAAACGCGTGCTGGGCGCGCAGACGGTAGCGCTGATGACGTCGAATCACCTGACCCCGGGAATCCAGAACAACGTTGGGCTGACCGAACCTGGCCGCAATGGTTATGGTTTCGGGCTGGGCGTCGCCGTGCGCACGGAGCGCGGTCTTTCGCCGATGAACGGCCACGTGGGCGACTACTCCTGGAATGGCGCAAACGGCACGCAATTTTGGGTTGACCCGAGAGAGCAGTTGGTGGTCGTCGTCATGGCAGCAGCGCCGGGGGAAATTCGGAAAATTCACCGCGAACAAGTCAACGCCCTCGTCTACGGCGCGCTTGTAACGCTCTTACCGCCATGGCGTCCGTTATAAAAAACCCCAAGAATCGTCGCCCTGCAACCAAAATGGCAGCAGGGCGTCCTGGGCTAAATCTCGGGCGTAATCTCGGGCTCATTTTCGGGCTCCTGGGCCTGCCACTGGTCGGTGCGGGCGTGACGTATTACTTCATGGACAAGTTTCAGGTCCAGCGGGACTTACGGATTCGGGGCGAATCGGCCCATGTGATGCGCACCAACGGTGGAAGTCTCGATGTGGCCAACGTCGAAGTCGACAAGACCATTCGTGACGGCCCCAAGATTCGATATCAAAACGCGTTGACTTACAGCGTCCGCCTACCCACAAACTTCGTCCTGGAGCCCCGTCCCACGCAACAAAAGTACGTGGTCAGGGTTGCGCGTCCTGCCGTCATCCGACCCGCCACATTGACTGCTACCGTGACCGGCGTGCGGGCGAGTGAGTCGGGCTCGAGGGAATACAGCACGACCGATTCGACGTATCAAAAGCTCTGGTCGGCGATCGAACACGATCTGCACGCAGCGCCAACCCATGCGCGCGTCGATGCTCAGGCCAAGGTCACACTCAACGCATTTATTCAAAACTGGCGAACGAAAAATCGCGAGATGGGCCCGATCGAAGCGTGGCCGGTCGAAATCGTTTTTGAGTGATTTGGTATGCGGAAGATCGCGCGACACTTCGTGTTCACGATTGCAATGATCGCCTGGGCCGGGATTTGCCTTTACCTGATGGAGAAGGCACAGCAAGTCGCCCTTCCCCTCTACCTAAGTCCCTTCCAATCAACCTACCGGGCGCTCGTCGGGGCCGTGCTGATACTCATCATGTTGTTCCCCGCGTTCCTATACAAGAAATCGTTCCCGGATTAGTTCTAGACGACCGGTTTTCGGCAGGGACACCGATGAGTGATTCGCACAGCTGCCTCCAGGCGGCACCCGTGTGATTCAGACCCAATAGTGGTACTTCAGCAGACCCAGCGACGGGCATCCTTCAGCAGCAATAGCATTTGCTGCTCACGCAGCGGTGATGCGACAAACCCGAACCGCGTGCAGAACCGCGCAGCTTCTTCGTTTATCGGATGGGTCAGCATTGCCCGGATACCAGCCTGTTCGGCAATCAAGACCGTTCGGCGAATAGCATCCTGCAGCAGGCCAAAGCCGATGCCTTGCCCTTGATCCTGTACCGAGACCGCGAGTCGCGCGAGGATCACCACCGGCACCGGGTATTGCCCCATCCCCTGACGGATCCGCTCAGGCGCTTCCAGCGAATCGATCTGGCCAACCGTCAGACTAAAGTA
>CAIPGD010000246.1 GCA_903864485.1 uncultured bacterium
ATTTCCTGCGGCCGGAACTGGCCGCCTTGGGCTGTACTGCCGGTTATAACGAGTCGAGCGAAATCCAGGTGTTTCGAAGTGGCCTGATCCAGGATCTGGCCAGATATGGCGACCAGACAACTCTGGACTATGCCCGGCGCCTGTTTGAGCTGGAGCAGTCGGGGCGAAGTCCCATCCCGGGCAATCTCCGTGGCGCGGTGATTTTGGCTGCAGGGTGGGGTGCCGACGGGGCGCAGTTTTCGCAGTTGGTCGACCGCCTGAGGGCCGCGCAACGCGAGGAAGATCGATGGCTTTTTGCCGCGTCAGCCGCAGCAGTTGCTGACCCGGCGCTCGCCGAGCAATTGCTTAAGCTATCAGTCGCCGGGGGCTTACCGAACAATATCTCGGCGCGCTTGCCCGCCATGGTTGCCGCTCATGGGCGCCACCCTGAACTCGCTTATCGCTTTACGGTGGAAAACTACCCAGCGCTTGTGGCCATCGCTGGCGACATGTTTGGTGCCTCGGCTTCCCTGTTGCCGGGGGCTGCAGAGGCCTTCAATGATCAATCCAAAGGTGTGCGGCTGGTGGCCGATCAGCAACGCCTGAATGGAGATGGGGGGAAAATGCCCGCTGCGAAAGTGGCGGCTCGTATCGCCCTCAAAGCTGCGGTGCTCTTACAGAACAACTGAGGTCGTACTGGAGGCTGGGGGGTCTGTTTTGCGGGTGACGGCCTCTGTCCATTGAGAAGGGACGAGCGAGGCGACTTTGGGACAGTCAGCGACCATTGCGACCAGCGCTGCAAATACCTTGGGGGTCCCCGCGAGGACTTGTTCGCCGAATAACCATTCGGTCTCGCCCCGGAAATCACCGACCAGGCCGCCGGCCTCGGTCACCATGAGTGCCCCGGCGGCGCAGTCCCAAGGGGCGAGTCCGAGTTCAAAAAAACCGTCATAGCGTCCGCAGGCGACATAGGCCAGATCGAGTGCAGCGGCCCCGGGTCGACGAACTCCCGCAGCCAGGCGGCTGACTCGGGCGAACAGCTCGAGATAGCCCTCGAGGTCGTCAACGCGTCGGAACGGAAATCCCGTGCCCAGGAGTGATTCCTGGAGACGCAATCGCTTCGATACTCGGATCCGCCGGTCGTTCAAAAACGCACCACGACCACGGCTGGCCGTAAACAACTCGTCCCGGTTGGGGTCGTAGATGACGCCCTGGGTAATCACACCGCGCTCCATCAACGCGATCGAGATCGCATATTGGGGCAGACTGTGGATGAAATTCGTGGTGCCATCGAGTGGATCCACAATCCAGACGTGTTCGCCCAATCGTGGATCGCCTTCAACAGCCCGACCTTGCGAATCGACGTGGCCAGACTCTTCGCCTAACACCGTGTGACTCGGGAAGGTCCCGAGAAGCGATTCAATGATCGCGTCCTCGGCTGCCCGATCGACTTCGGTTACAAAGTCGTTGGCTTGTTTCCGGGCAACGCGAACGGTGTCGATATCGAACGCCGCGCGGGTGATGATTCGGCCTGCACGACGTGCGGCTCGAATACCGACATTGATCATAGGATGCATGACGTGATTGTAGATGAATGCCTGAGCCGAATCCGGGTTGTTTTAGTCGAACCCTCTCACCCCGGCAACATCGGCTCGGCTGCGCGGGCGATGAAAACAATGGGTTTGACTCGACTCGTGGTTGTGGCCCCGCGAGAGCCTGAATTTGCCCGGGACCCCGAGGCCGTCGCATTTGCGTCGGGGGCTCATGACGTAATGGAAGCCGCCATCGTCGTGGACACGTTGGGGCAGGCCCTCGCGGGTACCGTATTGCAGATGGCCACTGCAAGCATGCCGCGTGAATTTGCCGCGCTGCCGCTCGACCCTGATACGGCCTCAGAGTGCATGCTGGATCAGATGCGGCTCGGCATCGAACCGGTGGCGTTGGTGTTTGGAACCGAACGGGTCGGGCTCTCGATGGCTCAAGCCCAACTCTGCAGTCACTTCGCGTCAATCCCTACTGCGCCGGGCTGCGATTCGCTGAACCTCGCACAAGCGGTCCAGGTGTTTGCGTGGTCCCTGCGGCGCGCA
>CAIPGD010000247.1 GCA_903864485.1 uncultured bacterium
AGCATCCCGAGGGCTTCAAACCTTTGCTCTGGCCTCTTCGTTATGTGCTTTCCAGAGACGATCAGTCCAGAATTCCGTTGCATTTTCCGGAATGTGCCACCCCTGGAGTTGGATCCGTCCGTGATTAAGAGGCAAGGGTCACGGGTCATTTTGGCGAGTATCAACGGGAGGACGTCTCGCCCAAGTACAAATACACCGCTGCCGCCTTCAGAAGTGCCATCGCGTCGATAAAAGAACACATCGATGCGTGGGATCTGATCGAGGGCGTCGTGAATGCTCATCTGCCAGAATGTGCGTTTGGGTCCGTTGCTGCCGAGAAGTGATGGGTCGTCGCGCAATGATGGGCTGATGTCGCAATAGATGATCTCATCAACAATGGCGGCCAGCCCAATGGCAGGTTGCATGATATCGTCTGCACAGCATGGGTAGAAGGCAATGCGCTCCATGTCAGGCCACTCGGTCCAGCTCAGCCAGCGCCTGCCGCCCTGGAGCCAAGATGAGCGCCTTCCAGTCCTCCCAAAAGACACGCAAGGCATCGACCCCAAATTCCATTACGATCCATCCCAGATGGTCCTCTATCGTGCCCCCGGTCCATTTTGAGGCAAAGTAAACCCGATCAATCTGATGGGCGTCATGCAGACGCACTCCAGTCGACCTGTGTCTCTCGGACGCTGCCTGATAAGTTGACATGGGCAAAACACCGCCATGCGCGAACGAGTTGCGCAGCGCCCAAATGATCGCATCAAGCTTGAGCTTATCTGCCTGGATTTCATGTTCCTGATGGAGACACTTGACGATGTTGTGCGCCGAAAGTGGTCCGGACGATACTTCTTTTGGAACGCTAAAATAGGCCCAGTCCCCACAAGTGCGGAACTGTTCAAAGAATATCTTCCCGTTAACTGAGATTGGTTTGCTCAACTTGTGCTTACAGGCTGTCTTGATATCATTCCACGGATTGGACGCCCGAAGTCTCTGATCATCCGCATCGTCCCAATAGCGAATTCTGTCACGAACCAATGCAAAGCCAGTATTCAGGACGAGAAGCAGGCGCGTCACATTCAGGTCGTCAGCTTGATCTGACAAAAGCAATTGCTCACTGCGTTCGATGAGCGTCGAAATGAAACCATTGTATTCCAAATCGGTATCCTCAATCACTGACCGATGCTCCAACAGCGCGGTCTTGACGCACCTTAGCGAGAATTGGGATACCTTTGAACTGGCTACTTATGGTCGCGTCGCCGCCTGTCATCGGCATCATTCACTCAACCAGTTCGCCACAATCAGCCTCGGTACAGCTTCGACCGCCCGATCTGCTGCCTTTGCCAGATCCAGCCGCTTTGACAGCTTCACTTGCGGCACCAGCAGAAAGATCGTCGCGCTGACAAGGCCGCGTCCGGTTTTCGACCGTGACGCCACCGCTCGCCCCTTGGTGTTCAATCGCCCCTCGGCCACCAGCAGGCTCGGACCCTTGCGGCGATAGATGAACCGCAGGCGCAACCCGGTGCGGCGTTCCCATTCGCCGGGGGTGATCCGACCACCTCGTGTGGATTTTCCTGCCGCGGGTGTGGGGATTGCCAGCCAAAAGCCATTCTTTGACCGGATCAACGGGCCGGTGTCGTGCGCGCCGATAATCACGGGCGCCTTGGACCAGACAAGCGCGGCCGCGTTCAGGCTGGTTTTGCCCTTGGGATATTGCTCCGACCGGATAGAGCCTGCGAGACGTGTACCAAGCCCCGCGCCGATGATCTGCCCGCGCCATGCGGTCTTTAGGCCCGATCCGGCGTCACGGATTGCCGAAGTCACGGCCCGCTCACCGGCATGGATCTCGCCTTGCATAATCGCGACAAGGTCGGACCCAATCGTGAGCTTCAGTTTCATCTTGGGTCACGCGGGGCTGAGGTCGATGGTCCAGATCAGCCGTTCGCGGTCACGGCGCGGCTCGCCCTGGATCAGGAAAGTCTCGTCCCCGATCAGGATCTGTTCCTGTGGTCGAGGGTCAGGAATATCCACCAGCCGAACATCAATCCGGGTGGTGTCAAAAAGCAGCCGCGCCGACCCGAACTCGGTGATCTCGTCGGGTCGGCGCAGGATGCCGCGCGTG
>CAIPGD010000248.1 GCA_903864485.1 uncultured bacterium
GACAAGATGGCGTAAGCGTGACTGAGCGCCTGAAACCGGGCCTTGGTGTCGCGTCCAGGATTGCGGTCGGGGTGCAACTCCATGGCGAGCGAGCGATAGGCCGCCTTGATTTGTGCCGCGGTGGCACCGGGCTCCAAGCCCAGCGTTCGATAAAAGCCGGCATGATCCCCACGACCACGGCCACTTTGTTTGTCATCGCTTCTGCCCATCGTTAGGATTTACCACAGACGATCCCAATCGTGTTGTCTGCGGCCTCGAGTTCAACCAACCCAACTGCAGGCTATGCTCGCTTGAACAACGCATTTGATCCCGCCATTCTGGCCGCCCTGCCGCGGACATCGGGGGTGTATCTCTTTCAGGGCGATGGCGCTTTGCCACTCTACATTGGCAAAAGCGTTGACATCCGGAGTCGGGTGCTGTCTCACCTGCGTACGCCCGAAGAAGCCAGTATGTTGGCGCGCACTCGACGCGTCGATGTGATCGAGACCGCGGGCGAGATCGGCGCGCTCCTGCTGGAATCGCACCTGATCAAGCAGTTGTCGCCTTTGTTTAACGTACGACTTCGACGGGTGCGGAGCCTCCGCTCGATTCAGCTACACCAGACCGCTGCAGGACTCGAGCCGCGCTTAAGCGATTTCAAAGGCTCGGAAGTTCATTTCAAGGATCAGACCCAATCGCCAGCAACAAAGGTTTTCGGCCTGTTTGCCTCCAAGCACTCAGCCCAGCAGAAACTGCGCGAACTGGCCCGCACTCATAGCCTTTGCCTGGCCCTCTTAGGGCTCGAAAAGAAGGGGCCGAGAGGCTGTTTTGGAGTCCAAATCCGAACCTGCCGTGGCGCCTGTGTCGGTCGCGAACCGCGCGTTGAACACGATGAACGGCTGCTGAACGCGCTCACCGCGACTCAAATCTACGCCTGGCCCTACTCGGGCGCCATCGAGTTAGTCGAAGAACGGGATGGGTGGGTACAACGCCATCGGGTTGAAAACTGGCGCCATCTGGGTACGCACTGTTCGCGAGACGAGGGGGAGCGCTTTGGCGCGCAACCGCCGGAGTTTGATCTCGATAGCTACAAGATTCTGGTCAAGCCCATCCTGCTGGAGCTATCGCGAGACAGCCTCCCGGCTCGGTGTTAAGAGCCCACCAAACACCGGCAAGACCGCTTGCAGCAAGGGATTGGTGTGATGAAAATAATTCCACATCGGGATCAGCTCACAGCCGATGTATTGCTTAAATCGATAGGAAGTGATGCCGAAATCGATTTCCGGGATGCCATCACGAATTGCGATGTCGATGCAATCGAGCATCAGTGAAAAATAGAGCCGATACGCCTGGGCCCGACTGTAGTCCATGCCGATGTACTTACAGATCATCTTGCTCGGAGTGCAGATCATCTGATGAAACCCGATCAGCTGGTCTTGCTCGAAATAAAAAACAAATCGGCTGAGCCCTGAAGTCTCGCGGAAGTAGGCAGGTGGCAGTTCGAGAAATTTGAACTCCGCTCGGCTTTGCGTTTGTCGGTAGAGCGCGTAGACCGATTCTTCCAGTTCAACGGGCAAGCCGACGGACTCTTCGCGACGAAGACCCGCGGCAGCCCGGCGCTGCCGATTCAGATCACTGCGTTTCTTGGACGACAGTAATTTCCAGTAGTCGGGGCTCACGAGGAGCCGCGTTAGCGGGAAGCTCGGGAGTCGCACAAATCCCTGGAGATCAAGCGCACGGCTCAGCCCTTTGAGGCAGATGAGGGGTGCTTGTCGACCAAGACACTCAACGGCGCTGGCCAAATGCGCGGTGCCAAATCCGGGAGGTAGCGCCGAGGCAGTTGAGGATGGATCACCAATAACGGCGATCGATACCGATAACCCCCTCGTGGCAGCACTTAACCAGCCTTGCTTGAGATTGCCTGCGACTGGCGCCTTGACGAGACTCACGGGCACCTCAATCGCATGGCCCGATGAGTTAGTAAGGCGCAGGCATGAAACGTCAAGCCCCGATCGGCACCCGCGAATGAAGGCATTTTGAAAGGCGGCGCCCTCCGGCATGTTTGGAAAATACGACGGCGAGAACTCGTCCGTGATACGAGCGACGATCCCGTCGTCAGGCGCTTCTGACCAGCCGGTACCGGATGCTGGCGAAGCGGTTTCAAAGCTTGAATGAACCCGCTCCATCAGGATTTCCACCGTGTGCTGGTAGCAAGATGAGTATCGAACGGTGAGCCAACCAACGAGAAAAAAGAGACCAAGGGCGCAGTCAAGTGAGGGACCAGGAATCGGATCATCTCCGTGTTGTCCCTAAGTTTGTCACAGGGCCGAACGGTGATGGAAAACCACAAGCGTATTAACGCTGGCAAGCGATGAAAAATGGAATCACAATATTGTCAAAGAGCACCAGATCGAGGGGGCTAACAAGTGGCGAATGTTCAGATGGTCAGCGTGCCAAATGCGGGCAGTACCCGGCGGAGATGCCTTGTTTGATCGGTGTGCATCCTGCCAACGGTGTTGCCATATCGACCCAGGGTATGGACCACTGGAAGTGACGCTGACCCAAAGCGAACAACACAGGCTTGGGTCGGTGTGTATCGAAACGCAATGCCCTCATCTTTCGTCAAACGGTTGCGTCTTGGGCGACACGAAGCCCTTCGCCTGCAGCATGTACCCCCTCTCCTACGACCCACACCACCGACAGTATTCGCTGGATGTCGAATGCCCGCTCGCACTTGGCTATCTCGAAGATTTTGCCGATCCCGAAACAGCGGCGGGTAAGCACCTACGCCAGGCCATGGAGACCATCCAGCATCTCGAGATCTCTGAGCCTGGTTTCCTCCTTGAGAATCACTCGATTGATTCTGAATTTTTTGATCTGCAACGCATCCCAGTCGAGTTAATGCTCGACCTTCGAAAGCAATGAACGATTTTCTCTTGCGTCTTAATCGTGATTTTTCTGCGCTTGCAGGCAACCGCGTACACCAGGTCGGGTACCAAAGCTGGACCCCTGACAACCTCTGCGTGAACAGCTATCACAACGAAATTCAGTACTACACAACTCGCTGGGACGCGTTGTGCCCCTACATCGATGTCAACGAGGAGATGCTCGAGTCAGCGCCCAAACCCTTCGTGGTTTATGCCCTGCCCCCCGATAGTCATTACGGCGTCCCAATCAACGACCGTTACGGGCTCGTGCACGCCGGCGCCGCCGATTTTTGGAACGATCCGCGGCGACAGCGCAAATTCAAAGACCTGGACAAGCTCTTCCGGCAGTTCTCGGTTACCGAAGAGGTCGTCTCAGGGTCCAGCCTGACCGCGGATGATGTCTTTGCGATGGGCGGCCAACATTT
Source organism: uncultured bacterium (assembly GCA_903864485.1). GTDB lineage: Bacteria > Pseudomonadota > Gammaproteobacteria > Burkholderiales > Burkholderiaceae_E > RFPW01. Next base: position 3,332 of record CAIPGD010000248.1, read on the forward strand.
CGCGGATTTTGGGATCCATGACGATGAGGTGGCCGGCTTTATCGACTATGTGCGCGATCTCGATGTTCTGGTCATCCGTGTCAACGCCCCGGACGGAACCCTGGTGTTGACCGATGTCTCGATCCTCCTGCCACGCTACGAGCAGGTCTATGGGAGCTTTTGCCAATGGAACCGCGCCTACAAGAACCGGTCCCCGGGGATTTACGCCTGCCTCCTGGCGTCGCGTTGGGCTGCACAAAACGGTTACCCGTTCTATAACCTTGGCCCGGTCGACGAGTACGCCTACAAATCGCTATTCGTGACTCATTACGAGCCAATTTACGCCCTCGTACTCACCGACCTCGAACACCCGCTCGTACTGGATCCGACCTCACCGCTGCACATTGATTTCTGCCCCGAAGACTTGAATCAAATCTACCGAAACCACGCGCTCGAGCCGCTCCAGCAAAGGCGCTTTGGATAGGGCTAGAACACGTGAGTGTCACCAAAGCTGTGGTCGTAATCCATTGTCAGTTCTTCTCCGCTTCGAATCGCCCGTAGCGTCTCGAATTTCCCGCTCTTTTTCATTTTCACGTTGGGCGTCTTCGAGTGATTGAGATAAATCGACATATCGAACGAGTTCATGCCGATTGAAGGAATGACGAACCCATCGTCGTCGTAGTAACAAAAAGTCTTGATCTGCGTTTTGACCCCTCGGGGGAGCAGCTTCAGCTCCTGATGGGTAAATTGCACCCCTGCGTTATCTAACCAGCTTGGCAGCGGATTGAGCCCTCGCGGAATGGCGCGCAACGCAAATACGCCCACCCCATGCAGCGGGGACACACCAATTCGACAATAAACCTCTGTGGTGAGGTGCTTGAGCAGTTTTTTCTTCGACGGAGACATACAAATAGCGGTTGGTGGTGGATTCGTTCCTCGCGGGTTGCCTGACGTCTACTGGAAGCTAGACGACACACGATCCGGATCAACGATGAATGAATTCAAGGCAGTCTCGAGCCACCGCGCCCGCATCGTCTTCCGTGTGCCTTCGCGCATGACCCCGAGCCGGTCTCAAGAAGTCACAATTATTACGCGGGTTCGCGACCACTCAGACGAAGCGATTCAGGAGGCCCTGAAAAAAGTCTATTCGCAGTGGGACAATTTCAAGGTCGAACGGGTGGATTGGTTGACCTGAGGTCAAGACGGCGCGATTGATGGCCCCGCGTCAAAATTGCCGACTTTGCACTATCATCTTCCGCTCTATAACGAAGGCGAAGGTAAAGATATGGCCGATTGGAACTCAGGTTACGTCACTGACCTCGCCTATACCTTTGGCTATTACTCAGAGCTGAATCCACTCCGGTCGAAGCTCGCCTTACTCAATCGTCGCCTGCATTGCCCCGATTTTCAGACGGGTTGTGAGCTGGGTTTTGGGCAAGGTATTAGCGTCAATATCCACGCTGCAGCGGGCCCAGCCAATTGGGTCGGCACCGATTTCAATCCAGCGCACGCCGCATTCGCTCAGGATTTATCAGTCGCCGCCGACTTGGGGGCACGACTGTTCGATGACTCCTTTGAACAGTTTGCAGCCCGCAATGACCTCC
>CAIPGD010000249.1 GCA_903864485.1 uncultured bacterium
CAAAGCCGGCGTGGCCGGGATGACATTGCCAATGGCCCGCGATCTGGCTCAGCACGGAATTCGGGTTTGCACCATCGCGCCGGGTCTGTTTGCAACCCCGCTCATGAGAACCCTGCCCGAGCATGTGCAGCAATCACTCGCCGAGAGCATCCCCTTCCCCAAGCGTCTGGGCAAACCGGAGGAATTCGCGCATTTAGCGGCCCAGATCGTGACAAATACGCATCTCAATGGTGAAGTCATCCGCCTGGACGGTGCCCTCAGAATGGCGCCGCGCTGAGGGATGTCACAGGCCACCAAAACCGTCACTCTCGACATCGACATCGCGTTTGGCGATTGCGACCCCGCCGGGATTGTGTTTTTCCCGAATTTTTCAAAATGGATGGATGCGTCATCCCTGAATTATTTTGTGAAGTGCGGTGTGCCCGTCTGGCGTGAACTGGTGAAGACGACCGGGATTATCGGCACGCCAATCCTGGAATTGAGCATCCAGTTCAAACAGGCCGCCACCTACGGCGAACATATTCAGGTCCATACCAGCATTCAGGAATGGCGCGACAAGGTCTTCATTCAAAAACACCGGGTGATGCGCGCCGACACCTTGCTGTGCGAGGGCCTCGAGACCCGCGCTTTCTGCATCAAACACCCCGACAACCCAGACCGAATCAAAGCGATCCCAATCCCGGCAGACATCAAGTCGCTTTGTTCATGAACTGACGATCGATCAGTGATTCGAAATCAGGAATTCAAAGCATGATTCTTAACTCGTCTATTTCAGCTGTGGTGACCGGTGCTGCCTCAGGCCTGGGTGAAGCCACAGCGCGTAAGCTCGCGTCGTATGGCGTCCGCGTTGCCGTCTTTGACTTCAATGTGCAGCGCGGCGAACTATTAGCCACTGACATTGGCGGCGTTTTTTGCGCAGTCGACGTAACCCGAGATGACCAGGTCGATGCCGCGTTCGCCAAAGCTCGGGCAGCAAACGGTCAGGAGCGGATATTGGTCAACTGTGCAGGCATTGGCCCGGCCACAAAAACCGCCTCGCGTAACAAAACCACTGGAGCGATCACTCACCATCCAATGGATCAGTTTGAACGCGTGATTCAGGTCAACCTGGTTGGCTCGTTTCGGTGTGGAGCAAAGTCTTCTGCGGGAATGATGACTCTGCCCCCGATGGAAGACGAATTCAATTCCGGTGAACGCGGCGTGATTATCAACACCGCATCGGTTGCCGCGCAGGATGGCCAAATGGGTCAAACCGCCTACAGTGCCTCAAAGGCAGGGATCGTCGGCATGACGCTGCCAATGGCGCGCGATCTGATGGCGGAAGGTATTCGCGTGAACACCATTCTGCCGGGCATCTTCGAGACACCGCTCCTGATGTCGATGCCGGAAAAAGTTCGGCAAGCGCTGGGTGACTCAGTGCCATTTCCCAAACGCATGGGCAACCCGGTGGAATATGCAGCCATGGTTGAGTCGATCATTCGGAATGCCTATCTGAACGGCGAAAGCATCCGGCTGGATGGGGCGATCCGGATGGCGCCACGGTAGGCAAGGCCCAAATCAAAAGCGCCAAGAACACCGAGCACACCACGAACGCGAAGGATCTTTGATGCCGATTGACTTAAGGCCGACCTGGGCCAACGAGGAACTCGATGCCTGGCGCGAAAGCGTCGCCCGTTTCGTTGAAGACGAGGTCGCGCCCGCAGACGCCAAGGCCCGCGAGCAGGGCCATCTTGACCCTTCGTTCTGGCGCCGCGCTGGTGAGTTGGGGATGCTCTGTACCGATATCCCCGACACCTTCGGTGGAGCCGGCGGCGACTTCCGGCATGAAGCGGTCGTCCACGAAGAACTCGCTCGACGCAGCCTGTTGAGCCTGAATACCGGCGTGCACAGCATCGCAGCGCATTATTTTCTTAACCATGGCACCCCGCAGCAACAGGAGGATTTCCTGCCGCGCATGGTGACTGGCGAACTCGTCGGTGCGCTCGCCATGACCGAGCCCGGAGCGGGGTCTGACGTGCAAGCTATTCGAACCCGCGCTCAACGGCACGGCGATCAATGGGTGCTCAATGGCAGCAAGACGTTTATCAGCAATGGCTTGCTCGCCGGCGTCATCATGGTGTTGGCGAAGACCGACCCAAACGCTGGTGCTAAGGGAATCTCGATCTTTGTTGTCGAGACCGCGAAAGCGCCAGGATTTCGTGTGGGCAAGCTGATCGACAAGATTGGACTAAAGGGCCAGGACACGACAGAACTGTTCTTTGACGAAATGCGCCTACCCGCCAATGCGTTGCTTGGTGAAATCGAAGGCCGCGGCTTCGCACAGGCCATGGGCGACCTCCCCTATGAACGCACCATTATCGGTGTGAGCTCAGTCGCTGCGATGGAGGGTGCGCTCGCTGCCACCCTGACCTATGTGCGCGAACGCCAGGTCTTTGGTCAGCGCCTGGCCGATCTGCAAAACACAAAATTCAAGCTCGCCGAAATCGCGACGCAGGTCAAGGTCGCGCGTGTTTTCATCGACGACTGCATCAAGAGACTCGCTGCCGGCACCCTGGACACCGCGACCGCTTCAATGGCCAAGCTGTGGTGCTCTGAAGCGCAGGCCCGAGTCGTCGACGAATGCCTGCAGCTTTTCGGCGGCTATGGCTACACCACCGAATACATGATCAGTCGTATGTACACCGACGCGCGTATCCAGCGCATCTACGGCGGCACCAACGAGATCATGAAAGAAGTCATCAGCCGCGCGCTTTAACTTAAGCACCGCAGGTCATTCGAACGGTGTTCGAACCCGGGTAATTACTCATTGAAGTAATTTTTTCCTGTGGGACGATCGCAGGCATGCTTGATTCAACTTCAACGTCAGCGAACAGAGCCAATGAACCGCTGTTGACCGTCTCGGGTGTCACCGTCAAATTTCGGGGCATCGTTGCGCTCGACCAGGTGTCATTCGACATCCAGCGTGGCCAGATCGCGGGCTTGATTGGACCCAACGGCGCGGGCAAAACGACGCTCTTCAACTGCCTCTCGAGAATTTATCCCTATAGCGAAGGCAGTATTGTTTTCGACGGGCATCGACTTGAAGGCATGCCGCGCCACAAGACCGCAGAAATCGGAATCGGCCGGACGTTTCAGAACCTGGCCCTCTACAAAACGATGACTGTGCGCGACAACATCAGGGTCGGTTGCCATTGTCGTGCCAACAAGGGTTTTCTGGCGCACGCGCTGCAGTTGCCTGGCGTCTCCGAGGAGGAACACGAAATCAGCGATCGGGCGGCTGCCCTGATTGATTTTCTAGACCTCGGTGCGCTGGCCGATCGCCGGGTCTCAGACCTGCCCTTTGGCTCGCAGAAGCGAGTCGAACTCGGGCGGGCGCTCGCCAGTCAGCCCAAGCTCTTGCTGCTTGATGAGCCGGCTGCCGGGCTCAATCACGAAGAGCTTGATGCGCTGGGCGAACTCATTCGACGGGTACGGGACGACTTCAAGATTACGGTCCTGCTCGTCGAACATCACATGAGCCTCGTGATGGGCGTGTCGGACAAGGTCGTTGCGCTCAATTTTGGCCGCAAGATCGCCGACGACATTCCACAGAAAGTGCGCCAGCACCCGGACGTCATCCAGGCCTATCTGGGCGGCGATGACGAAGAGGTAAAGCCGGCTGTTGGCCATTCTCAAACCCTCTCCGCGACCACGGTGCATTAATGTTCGGAGCATCTTGATGGCATCGCTACTCGAAGTAGATGGCCTGTGTGCGGGTTACGGCGCGACCGAAGTGATCCACGATCTTTCGATGCGGATCGAGGAAGGCTCGATCACGACGCTTCTCGGTGCCAATGGCGCTGGCAAGACAACAACCTTGCGAGCCCTGTGCAAAATGATTCGCACCCGCGGAAGCATCCGGTTAGCGGGTGAAACGATCGACCAACTCGCGACCGAGGACATCGTTCGTCGAGGCGTTGCCCATGTGCCGGATGGACGCGGCACCTTCGGCAGTCTGACCACGGAGGAGAACCTTCGTCTGGGTGGCTACACGCGGCGTGACCGACGCGCTGCAGCTGCGGATCAGGAGCGCATGTACGACTATTTTCCGCGGCTTCGCGAACGTCGACAGCAGCAGGCCGGCACCATGTCGGGCGGCGAGCAGCAAATGTTAGCGATCGCCCGAGCGCTCATGCTCAGACCTCGATTGCTGCTGATGGATGAGCCATCGTTCGGACTCGCGCCCTTGATCGTTCGTGAAATATTTTCAATTATGAAAACGATCAATGAGAATGACCGGGTGACGATTCTGCTCGTTGAACAAAATGCCGCGATGGCACTCAAGCTCGCCAGCCATGCCTATCTGCTTGAGACTGGCCGGCTGGTCCTATCTGGCGAAGCTGCCGCGTTGAGCAACGATGAAGCGGTCCGTCGCTCTTACCTCGGGTACTGAACGCTATGGAGACTTTCATCCATCAAATTGTTGCGGGGATTGCCACGGGGGGTGTTTATGCCAGCCTGGCCCTCGCGCTGGTGATGATTTATCAGTCAACCCACCATATCAATTTTGCCCAGGGCGAAATCGCCATGTTCGCGACCTACCTGGCATGGACCCTGATCAACGCGGGGTTTCCGTACTGGGTCGCATTTTTCGGAACGGTGATCTTGGCCTTCTCACTGGGCGTGTTGATTCAGCGGGTGATCATCCGGCCGGTCGAGAATGCACCAGTCCTCAACGTGGTGGTCGTTTTCATCGGTCTCCTCGTCATCCTGAACAGCATGGCGGGATGGATCTTCACCTACACGATCAAATCCTTTCCGTCGCCGTTTCCCAAAGAGCCCCCCTTCGGTCTTAGTTTCATTTCGTCGCATGAACTGGGCTCAATCGGTGTGACGCTGGTTCTACTCGTGATGCTCTACAGCTTCTTCCGCTTCACGCCCCTTGGGCTCGCGATGCGTGCGGCCGCGCAAAATCCAGATTCGAGCCGACTGGTCGGCATCCGTGTCGGCTGGATGCTGGCCTTGGGCTGGGGCCTGGCAGCGGTCCTCGGATCAATTGCTGGAATGATGATCGCACCGATCGTTTTTCTGGAACCCAACATGATGTCGGGCGTGTTGCTTTACGCCTTTGCAGCGGCACTGGTGGGTGGCATCGACAGCCCAGGTGGCGCCGTGCTGGGCGGTTTTCTGGTGGGCATTCTCGAAAACCTGCTGGGTGCTTACGTCATTGGTACCGAGTTGAAGCTGTCGGTCGCGCTGGTCCTGATCGTCACTGTCTTGACGATTCGGCCGGCCGGACTGTTCGGCAAAGTCATCGTAACCCGGGTTTGATCTGTCATGACATCGATTCAAACGTCCGACACGTCCCGAGCGCAACTGCCCTGGCTGCGGATCACAGTGGTCATGGCCGTGGCCTGCGTGTTGCCGTTTTTTCTCAGCAACTACCACGTGTTTCAGGCGTCGATGGTTCTGAGTACGGCGATCGCTCTCGTGGGCCTGAATATCCTGACCGGATATAGCGGACAGATCTCGCTGGGACACGGCGCATTTCTCGCAATCGGTGCGTATACGACCGCGATTCTGATGGACAAGTTTGATGTGCCTTACTGGGCGACCATCCCGGTTGCGGGACTGGTCTGCCTGGTCGCCGGCTTTCTGTTTGGCCTACCCGCTCTGAAGCTTGAAGGTCATTATCTGGCGCTGGCAACCTTTGCTCTGGCGGTAGCGCTGCCTCAGCTACTCAAATTTCGCTATCTCGAACCGTGGACTGGGGGGGTGCAGGGAATCGTCATCATGAAACCCGAGCCGCCCTTGTCGTCGTTTTTGGGATTGACCTTGAACTCCGATCGATGGCTCTATTTTGTAGCCCTCCTGGTTGCCGCCCTCATGTATCTCATCGCCTGGAATCTCCTGCGCGGCAGGATCGGCCGGGCCTTGATCGCAATTCGAGATCAGCCGACCGCGGCTGCTTTGATGGGCATCGACACTTCGCTCTACAAGAGCCTGGCCTTTGGCGTCAGTGCCCTATTTACCGGCGTGGCGGGCAGCCTGAGCGCCATTCTGGTGGCGTTTGTAGCACCCGACAGTTTCACGGTCTTTTTGTCGATCACGCTAATGGTTGGGATGGTGGTAGGCGGTTTGACCTCACTTGCTGGTGCGCTCTACGGCGCCGCGTTTGTTCAGTTCGTCCCCAATCTTGCCGATCAGATTTCCAAGGCCGCACCATGGGCCATTTTCGGCGCATTGCTAATCGTCCTGATGATCGTTCTCCCTGGCGGAATTGCGGGAGGACTCAACCTGCTCTGGTCCAAGGTCAGCAACAGAACTGGGGCCCTTCAGTGATCCGCCAACGGGTGTTGGCAGTCTGTATTAATCCGTTGAGTTCAAAATTTTTACCAAGAGGTATGACCATGAAGAAGAGACACATGATCATCGGCAGCGTGGCGCTCCTGTCAGCGACCCTGCTCACGCCGGTACTGGCCCAGAAAAAATACGATCCAGGTGCAAGCGACACCGAAATCAAGATCGGCCAGACCATGCCGTATAGCGGCCCTGCTTCAGCCTACGGCGTGATTGGCAAGATCCAGGCCGCCTACTTCAAGCAACTCAACGAACAGGGCGGTATCAACGGACGCAAGATCAATTTCATCAGTCTCGACGACAGCTACAGCCCACCCAAGACCGTTGAAATGGTGCGCAAGCTGGTCGAGCAGGAAGAGGTTCTGCTTTTGATGGGCACCTTAGGAACCGCTCCGAACACGGCCATCCACAAGTACGTCAATACCAAGAAAGTTCCTCACCTGTTTTTGTCCACCGGCGCTTCGAAATGGAACGACCCCAAGGGGCATCCGTGGACGCTCGGTTTTAATCCGAGCTACAACTCGGAAGGTCGACTCTATGGTCAGGAGATCGCCCGCACCAAACCCAATGCCAAAATTGCTGTTCTTGTTCAAAATGATGATTACGGCAAAGACTATTACAACGGGTTCAAGGACGGGCTAGGCGACAAAGCGAAGTCCATGATCGTGGCCGAGGCAACCTACGAGGTAACGGATCCGACGATCGACTCTCAGATCGTGACGCTTAAGGGCTCTGGGGCCGACACTTTTTTCAACATCACGACGCCCAAATTCGCCGCTCAGGCGATTCGCAAAGTGGACGATATCGGCTGGAAGCCGACCCATTACCTCAACAACGTTTCTGCGTCCATCGGCAGCGTGCTAAAGCCAGCGGGCCTTGAAAAGTCTGTTGGACTGATCTCAATGGTGTACATCAAAGAGGGCAACGATAAGCGCTGGGACAACGACCAGACGATGAATGACTTCAAAGCGTTGATCAAAAAATATGCCCCAGAAGTCAGTCCGGATGACGGCAGTGCGACCAATGGCTATGCGATTGCGCAAGTGATGGCCCACGTCTTGCGCCTGGCAGGGGATAACCTGACCCGCGAGAACATCATGAAAATCGCAACGAGTCTGAAAGATCATCAGATTCCGATGGCACTCCCAGGTGTCCTGGCCAGTACGTCAGCGGACGATTTTGCGCTGTTCCAGACCATGCAACTGGTCCGGTTCGATGGCACGACCTGGGTATCGTACGGAAAACCCCAGTCGGTGCGCTAAACGCAAATGAAGCGGGCCTGCGATGCCCGCTTCAAGTCGCTTCATTACCAGGCCCGTTCCAGAATCTCAAGCGTCTGGGCTGGACTCTGAATTGGCCTGGGGTTCGAACGCACAAATGGATTGCCCATCGCTTTCTCGGCAATGACGGCCAGGCGCTCGCGCCCAACCCCGAGTTCGGAAATGCATGTGGGTAATCCCAAGCGACTGATCAGCGCTTCGATCAGATCGGCCGCCGATTGGTCGGGATGCCCCAGGGCAGCTGAAATCTCAACCAGCGGGCCCGCACAGACCTCTGCGTTGTAGCGCATCACCGTCGGCAGGAGCACGCACGAAGTGATGCCATGCGGGACGCCCGCGTCCGCCCCAAGTGCATGGCCCAGTCCGTGACTCGCCCCATAGTCCGCCCGCCGGATACTCATGGCTGCAAGCCATGCGCCGATTTGGCAATCAAGACGCCCCTGCAGCGATTCATGGCAACTCGGATCGATCGCCTGCGAACCAACGCGTGCGAGCGATCCGGCCAGTTGTTTAAGAGCACGCAAACCCAGCGCATCGAGAAAGGGTTGCGCATTGCGCGCGCACATCGCTTCAACCGCATGATCAACCGCCCTGATGCCGGTTGAAAGCCAGAGCCGCTCCGGCGTATGAAGGGTCATCGCTGGATCGAGAATCACCGCCACTGGACCAATGAATCGCCCGGTGAATCCATGCTTGGTTCCAGTACGGGTATCGGTTGCACCGCCCAAATCGCTGAATTCTGCGCCTGACAGGGTGGTTGGGATAGCGATCTGCCGACAGGGCGGCGCAGCGACGATCGGTACGCGCAGAGTGCCATCCGGGTTGACTTTCAGATGCCATTGATCGAGTGCATCGGCGTGGTCGACACCCTCAGCCAGACAAAGTAACGCAATCTTGACAGTGTCGATCACCGTCCCACCACCAAGACTGACCACCAGATCCGCGCGGGCCTCTCTTAGAAAAGCCGCCAGCGCGATCACCGAATCCCGGGGCGTGTGCTCGACGCACTGGTCAAAAATACCGACCACCAGATTGCCCAGAGTATGTGCAAGAGTTGTTACGACCGATGTTGTTCGGTTCAGGGTTCGACTGGTGACGATCACAACGCGCTCACTCGCTCGTTGCGCGATCTCCTGTTGCAGTGCCTCAGCCGCCGGGACACCAAAGTGAACCCGATCAAGTGCCAGAAAATTGAATACACCCGATTTCATGAACTTTCCTTAATCGCAGTTTGATTGCCGGTCACGCTGGCAGCGACGCTGACGACGATGCTGACAGAGCGGCTGACAACGCAAGCCGCATGGCCTTCTTGTCGATCTTGCCCAGACCCGTCGTGAGCAGTCGGTCGACAAAGTGAATTTTCTTCGGGACATGAACCGATCCCTTCTGACTTCGAACCAGCGCCGCGAGTTCGTGCTCGATCGTCTCCAGCGCAAGCGCTCCGGCGTCACGCAATACGACCATGGCCTGAACACTCTCGCCCCATTTCGGATCTGGGATACCGATTACCGCGACCGCACCGACCGCAGGATGCGCCCCGAGAACATCTTCAATTTCGCGCGGATAAACGTTAAAACCGCCAGAAATGATCATGTCTTTGGAACGATCAACGATATAGATAAACCCGTCCTGATCGCGGCGGGCGAGATCACCCGAGTAAAGCCAGCCATGGCGAAACGCCTGCGCAGTCTCCTCAGGTTTGTTAAGGTATCCAAGCATCACCAGGGGCCCACGGACACAGATTTCACCCACTTCACCGATGGGGACCTCCACGCCCTGATCGTTCAAAAGCTTTAACTGAATACCGACCACAGGGGTGCCGCACGAACTGAGTCGATGTGGATAGTTCTCAGGATCATGCTCGCGTTTATGAAGAACCGTCATCGCCATGGGCGCTTCGGATTGACCATAGAGCTGCATGAAGATCGGGCCAAAAACATCAATCGCCTCACGCAGGCGAGCCACCGACATCGGCGCGGCGCCGTAAATAATGGTCTGCAGACTGCCAAGGTCGTGCTGCTTGCGGGCGACCGAATCGAGCAGCACATAAATCATGGTCGGCACCATGAAGCTACAGGTCACCTGATGGCGTTCGACGAGTTCGCAAAAAATCCGTGGGTCAAACCCCGCGTGCATGATGAACGTTCCCGATTGCATCAGCACCGGCATGATCAGTGCCCCCGATGCATGGGTGATGGGCGTCATGGCGAGAAAACGAATCTCCTCGGGCCAGTCAAAGTCGGCCATCTCCATCAGGGTCATCGCGACGTGAACCCGGTGGGTATGGACAACGCCTTTCGGCTTGCCGGTGGTCCCCCCGGTATAGATCAGCACGCAAGGATCGTTTTCCGAGGCCTGCGGCTCCAGGCTTTGCGGCGGGTGGGTTGCGGCCTGCTCGAGGATGTCCACCTGCCCCGCCCAGGGCCCGAGGCCAAACAGGTTTAAGGGCTGAGTGCACTGCTGCTGGATCGCGAGCGCGCGTGCACCAAAAGCACCCGGATCGACGAAGAGAATCTGAACGCCAGCATCGTCGATTTGATACTGATGATCGGCTTCGGACGACATGGGATTCATCCAGACCACCTGCAACCCCATCAGGTAACCGGCCGCCGTCATCATGAACGCCTCTGGCCGGTTTAGCGACAGCGTGGCAATCACGTCGCCTTTTTTCAAACCCTGAGCATTCAGCGCCTGGATCAATCCACTCAGCTGCTCGCCCAAGGCACGATAGGTGGTTGCTCGGTCGGCATCCATGAACGCGATCCGATCACCCCCTCGAGCGATCGCGGCGATCAACAGATCACCCATGTTGGGACCCTGCAATTGCATGGCTGATTGCATGGCTGATTGCATGGCTGATTGCATGACCCTAGACCCGTTCGATAATGATGGCGGGTGCCATCCCGCCTGCCGCACACATCGTGATCAGACCGCGCCTGAGATCGCGCCGCTCAAGCTCATCGAGCATGGTCCCGATCAGGATCGACCCAGTGGCCCCAATCGGATGGCCAAGTGCGATCGACCCACCGTTCA
>CAIPGD010000250.1 GCA_903864485.1 uncultured bacterium
CGGCGGGGCTGGCTCCATCCGGTCACGTCCTGACCCATCAGTTCCACCCGACCGCTCGTCGGCGCAAGGTCGCCGGACAGAATATTCACAAGCGTGGATTTACCGGCGCCATTGGTGCCGATGACTGCATGAACGCTGCCACGGGCAATCTCCAGTGAGACCTGATTGACCGCAATCAATCCGCCCCATCGCTGGGTGATCTCCCGGCCCCGCAGCAGCGGTCCGGATTCAGCGGCCTTGCCGGAGACCCCTGATGGTTCGATCGCGGATCGCTTCATCCGCGCATCCCCTCCGCTTGGGCGCGCCGAGACGATCGACCGATCAGGCGATCACGGATCTGGGCAGGCAACCCTACCAGGCCGTTGGGCAACGTGGCGACACTGGCGATGATGGCGAGGCCCAGTCCAAGGTGCCAGTGTTTGGCAAATGCACCAAAGATCGCTTCGGACTGGAAGACTTCCTGCAAGAAGGCAAACGCAAACGCCCCGATCAGCGCGCCCCGCAAGTGCCCGATCCCACCCAGGATGACCATCATCAGTACCGATCCGCTGAAGTGCCAGCTCATCAATTCCGGGTTGACGAAGCCATCCTTGACCGCGAACAGAAAGCCCCCGAGACCTGCGATCGCACCTGAGATGGTGAATGCGGCCAGCTTGTACGGATAGGTCTCAAAGCCGGTCGCCCGCATCCGCTGTTCATTCACACGGATCCCTGCCAGCGCCCGCCCAAATCGCGACCGCGACAGCAGGCTCAGAAATCCAAAGACCAGGATCAACGCGAAAAGCGTAAAAAAATAAAGAATGATTGGGCGATCCAGATCAATTCGCTCACCCAGTACGGGCTTCATCATCAGGTAGATGCCATCTGTCCCACCACCCAGCGGAGTATCGTGAACCACGTAATAGGCCATCTGCGCAAAGGCGAGTGTCACCATGATGAAGTACACGCCTCGGGTGCGCAGCGACAAGGCCCCCACCGCCATCGCATACCCTGCGGCCGCCAGCATCGCAGCGGGTAATAGCCAAGCCACAGAAGCTGGCCCATCCTGCGGCGAGAGCAGGACTGAAACGTAGGCTCCGATTCCGAAAAACGCAGCCTGCCCAAAACAAACCAAACCGGTCCCGCCGACCAGGAGTTCAAGACTCAGGGCCACGATGGAAAAGATCATTACCTTTGTAATGAGATCAATACCAAAACTGGCAGCCACCAGCGGATAGAGCGCCAGTGCCACGAAACTGGCGAGCACAAAAATCACCTTGAGTTTCATGCCCTAGCCCGCTTTGAAGAGGCCATCGGGCTTCCACAGCAGGATCACGGCCATCAGGACATAGACGAGAACGCCGGCTGCCTGCGGCAGCAATACCTTCCCGAACGTATCGACAAAGCCGATCAAAAGTGCGGCAAGCAGCGCACCCCGGATCGACCCGATGCCGCCGATCACCACGACCACAAAACAGATGATCAGTACAGACCCCCCCATGCCGGGATAAACGCTACTGACCGGAGCAGCCACCATCCCGGCGAATGCCGCAAGCGCCACGCCGGCCGCAAAGACCACCCGATACAGAAACTGGATATCAATGCCCAGGCTCTGCACCATCTCGCGATTCGCGCTGCCGGCGCGGATCATCATGCCAAGACGTGTGCGTGTGAATACTAGATACATTCCAAGCGCGAGGACCATGCAGACGGCCGAGATGAAAATCCGATAGACCGGATAGGTCATCAAGTCACCCAAGGGAAGTGTTCCCGAGAGGATTTCGGGCGCCTGCACGCCGTGGACATCATCCCCCGCCAGCAGACTGCGTAATTCCTCGAAAACCAGAATTAATCCATAGGTCATCAGCACTTGCTGAAGGTGCTCACGTTCGTACAAATAACTATAAAAAATCCATTCCAGCACATAACCCAGCAGAATTGCCAACCCGACACCAACAATCAGGACCGAGAAAAATCCACCACCCAACGTCGCTGCGACGATCGGCGACAACGCGAAGGCCATGTAGGCGCCGATCATGTAAAAGCTGCCATGGGCGAGATTGATCACGCCCATGATGCCGAAGATCAGGGTCAAACCACTCGCCACCAGGAACAGAAGCAGGCCGTACTGCAGCGAGTTCAGGCACTGAATCAAAAAGGTCGTCAAGCTCATCAAAGAAGACGACAGCCCCGACCAGGATCTGCCAGAGCCTTACTGGCGACACCGATAATCTTGTTTTCTTTACCGATGACCTGCCGCAGGTAAATGTCCTGAACTGGGTTGTGGCTCTTGCCGAGGGTGAACGGACCGCGTGGGCTGTCAAACTTGACTTTGCTCAAGGCTTCTTCGAACTCTGCCTTTTTACTGATGTCCCCCTTAACCGCAGTCAAACCAATTTTGAGCATCTGTGCTGCGTCATAGCCCTGAACGGCGTAGACATCGGGCTGCAGCTTATAAGTCTTGGCATAGGCCAGACGGAACGCATTGTCCCGCGGGCTATTCAGGCTGTCGGCATAGTGCAGCGTCGTCAGGAGGCCCTCGGCCTCGCCGTTCAGCGCATCGAGCGTGCCATCAGTTAGAAAGCCCGGGCCATAGAGGGGAATCGTTTTCTTGAGCCCAGCCGCCGAGTAGTCCTTTAGAAACTTGACCGCACCCCCACCGGCAAAAAACGTATAAACGGCATCGGGCTTGGTCGCAGCGATCTCGGTCAACAGGGCCTGGAACTCCACGTTCGGGAATGGCAGGCTGAGTTCCTTGACGACCTTTCCGCCCGATTTTTCAAAACCCTCTTTGAAGCCACGCACCGTTTCATCACCGGTCGCGTACTTCCAGGTAATCGTCACAACCGTTTTGTGACCCTTCTGGGCGACGACCTCACCCATCGCGTACGCGGGCTGCCAGTTGCTGAAGCTGCTGCGAAAGATGTTCTGCGCACACATGGGCCCGGTCACCGCGTCCGAACCGGCATTGGGGACGATCATCAAGGTCCCCGTATCTTTGGCCACCTTAGCCATCGCCATCGCCACACCGCTATGGACGGTTCCGATCACGACGTCGACGTTATCGCGCTTGACCAGTTTGTTGATGTTGTCCGTTGCCTTTGAAGGATCGCTTTCATCGTCGACCGAAAAATATTCGATCTCGCGCCCGGCGAGCTTTCCACCCTGCTCGGTCACATATAGACGGAAACCGTTCTCGATCGCAAGGCCCAGGGACGCGAAGGTACCCGTGGCTGGCAACATCAGACCGACCTTGAGTTTTCCGGTGGTCTGGGCGTGGGCCATCGGTGCTGCCAGCGTCAGGCTGCAGGCAAGGGCAAGGGTAAGGGCAGGGGCAAATCGTATTTTGTTCGTATTCATTCAATATCTCCTCACGGTGTGGACTGATCGCTATGATGCTGAAAAAAATGATAGATCGCTTCAATCACCCGCTGTGTTTGGTCACGGTGGGGGGAATGTCGGCAATTTGGCAATTCGACGAGCTCGGTTTGAGACGCTCGGCGCGCGATTCCTCGAATCTGTTCGAGCGTACCGTACTCATCATCGAGGCCCTGAATGGCCAGTAATGGGCAGGTTATGGCGTGCAGTTCGGACTCTATCGTCCAGCTCGAAAACGCCGGGTCCAACCAGGCGTTATTCCAGCCCCAGAATGCCGAATCTGGATCCCGATGAAAGCGGACCAGGCGCTGGCGCAAACCAGATTCCAGGTAGGCCTTGCGTGCGCGGGCGATGCCCTTCAGGCATACGTCTTCAACCATGATGTGCGGCGCCAGAACGACCGTCGCGGCAACCTGCTCGGTAAATCGAGCGGCGTATAGCAACGCAATCGAGCCACCATCGCTATGACCTAGCAGACCAAGGCGCTCTCGCCGGGGATCGACGCCAAGCGTCTCCAATAATGCTGGCAAGACTTCGTAAGCTTGCTGGTGCATGAAGTCGGTCCCCCAATGTTCATCTGGGGCCCGCGGGCTAGATTGGCCATAGCCCGGGCGGGAGTAAACCAAACCTTGGCAATCCAGAGCAGCGCAAAGTCGCGTAGGAAAGTCTTGCCACAGGGCGACCGAACCGAGTCCTTCGTGCAGGAACACCCACAGCGGCCGTCCAACGCGCTCCCGGCCGACCCACCGGTATTCAATCGACACGGTCTGGTTTCGCCAGCGAATATCGGCGAATTCAACCAATACAGAGGAAAGGTCGAGATTCATCAGGGGATCTGGTCGGTCTCGTATTAAATCGAGTGCTCAATCGAGTGCTCAATCTCGTATTCATGAATGACGCTCGCGCTCCAGGGCACGCAAGCGAAAGCGCTGAATCTTGCCGGTCGCAGTCTTGGGCAATTCACCGACAAATTCGACCGAACGAGGGTACTTATGGGGTGCGAGCCGCTCTTTGACGAAAGCCTTAAGTTCGTCTTCGGTCACGGTTGTATCAGCACCAGCACCAGCACCAGCGCCCGTACTCGGTTTGAGAACGACAAACGCCTTGCTCTTGGTCAAGCCCTGGGCATCTTCAGTACCAATCACGGCCGCCTCGAGAACGCTGGGATGCTGCGCGAGTGTCGCCTCGACCTCAAATGGACTGACATAGATGCCGCTGACTTTGATCATGTCATCGCTTCGACCACCGTAGGTGTAACTGCCGTCTTCGTTTCGAACGTACTTGTCGCCGCTCTTGGTCCAGGCGCCCTGGAAGGTTTCCCGTGTCTTCTCCCGACTACCCCAGTACAGCAGAGCCGCACTAGGCCCCTGAATATAGAGATCCCCGAGTTCCCCGTCGGGCACGGCGGCACCGTGTTCGTCGCGCAATTCAACCGAATAGCCCGGCACCGGCCAGCCTGTCGTCCCGTAGCGCACGCGCTCGGGTCGGTTGGAGAGAAAAATATGCAGCATCTCGGTCGACCCGATACCGTCCAGGATATCGACGGCAAAGTGACGCTTGAAGCGCTCGCCCAATTCAGCCGGGAGCGCCTCGCCGGCGGAAGACACCAGACGAAGGGCGACTGCGTCCCGCGCAGGCAACCGTTCGCTGGCCAGGATGGCCGCAAAACCGGTCGGCGCTCCGAAGAAGACCGTCGGCCGGAAACCGCCGATCTCCCCGCGCCAGCGCTTAAAAATAGCCTCCGGCGTGGGGCGCTCCCCCATCAGGAGGGTGGTCGCGCCGACACTGAGGGGAAAAGTCAGCGCGTTGCCAAGACCGTAAGCAAAGAAGAGTTTGGCGGCCGAAAAACAGACGTCCCGCTCGGTGAGGTGCAGAACGTTTCTGCCATAGAGTTGCGCCGTCCAGAAGAGGTTGGCATGGGTATGGACTGTGCCTTTGGGCCGTCCAGTTGAACCCGAAGAGTAGAGCCAGAATGCAGGATCATCTGCACCCGTGCGGGCTGGTCCGCGGGCTGGAGAATGCGCGTGGATCAAGGTCTCGATGTCGGTCACCTGAAAGCCTGCAGAGTTTGCCACTGGCTGCGACACGATGATTGTCTGCACCTCGTGACTCGCGCGACCCAGCGCACCTGCCAGCGTTGGGAGCAGCGCACCGGAAGCCAGCACTGCCTGCGCACGAGAATTTTCCAACAAATACGCGCAGTCATCGGCCGGCAAAAGCGTGTTCACCGCAACCGGAACCAGACCTGCGTAGAGCGCGCCAAGAAAGCTGACTGGCCAGTCCAGACCATCATGCATCAGAAGCAGAACACGCTCTTCACGGCGCAGGCCCAGCGCCCGCAGTCCCTCAGCCAGACGTCGAACCCGGTCCTCCAGCTCACCAAAGGACAGCGTCCCAGAATCATCGACAAAGGCGGTTTTGTCCGGGCGCTGCGCATTGCAGTCCAGCAGGTACTGCCCGACATTGAATCGTTCGGGTGGACCACCGAGGTCCGATTGCGCCTCCAGACTGGCTGGCTGAAGCGAAACAGATACGGGCTGCGTCATGCGGTGTCTCCTCGGGTGAACGTGCGACCGACTCTGACGGTCGATTCGCGAACTCGGCAAGCTTAGGGCAGTTACCAGCCGTCCGAGCCACGGCTTGACTTGCCGCCCCCACAAAGTGGCAGTATCTTGCCGGTTACAACCTTAAGAGCCGCGGAGTGCCATGTCAAGCACTATATTGCA
>CAIPGD010000251.1 GCA_903864485.1 uncultured bacterium
CAAGCGCCTCGAACCCGATGTCCTCTATGAGGCAATCAAAAACGAACACCCGCAGATTCTGGCGACGATTTTTGTGTTTTTGGAGCCCGCCCAATCATCGACCTTGTCGAAATTCTTTCCCGACGAACTGCGCAATGAAATCTTGCTGCGAGTCGCGCTCCTTGAAAAGG
The DNA here is from genome assembly GCA_903864485.1 of uncultured bacterium. Lineage (GTDB taxonomy): Bacteria > Pseudomonadota > Gammaproteobacteria > Burkholderiales > Burkholderiaceae_E > RFPW01. Next base: position 171 of record CAIPGD010000251.1, read on the forward strand.
TTCAGCCTGCTGCCCTGAAAGAGCTGAACGAGACGATGGCCAATATGATGCCCCCGGGTGGCGATGGCCAGCGAGCCAGCGTGGGTGGCGTCGTCCCGACCGCAGAAATTCTGAATATGCTGTCTGGCGGATTGGATCAGGAAGCGCTGTCGACGATTCGCGCTTATGACGCTGATCTGGCGGCGCGGATCATGGAACAGATGTTTACCTTCGAAGATCTGGTCCAGCTTGAAGATCGATCGTTGCAGGCCCTGATGCTTGAGGTTCCACAGGACATGTTGGTCACCGCTCTAAAGGGCTCAAGCGCGCGACTGCGGGACAAACTCTTTAAAAACATGGCCAAACGTGCGGCCGAAACGGTTAAAGAGTCGCTCGATAACCGTGGCCCAGTCAAGATCACCGAAGTCGAAGAAACCCAAAAGGAAATGCTTCGTACCGCACGGCAACTCGCCGACGAGGGGCGTATCAGCATGGATCGGGGTGGCGGTGGGGGCGACATGATTTAATGCGGATCAAGGCCGCCAAGCAGGTTTTTAAATTCTCTCGCGAACTTTTTCGCGGACTTGGCCCGGGCCTGATTACCGGTGCCGCAGATGATGACCCCAGCGGAATCGCGACCTATTCGCAAGCGGGGGCACAGTTTAGATTTGGGTTGATCTGGACGCTTGTCTTGGCGACCCCTCTCATGATCAGCATCCAGATGCTGTCGGCCCGGATCGGCTGGGTCACCGGACGCGGCCTCGGCGCAAACATCAAGACCTTGTTTCCGCGCTGGTTCACAACCGGCCTCGTGAGTCTTTTCGTGACCGCCAACACCATCAACATTGCCGCTGACATCGGCGCGATGGGTGAGGCCGTGAGGCTATTTACGCCCATCCCGGCCAGCGTTTCCATTTTCGTATTTGGCATCGTGTGCGTTGTCTCTCCTGTCTACTTCTCGTATGAGCGCTCGGTACGCATTCTGAAATGGCTGACACTCGCCTTGTTCGCTTACGTGGCAGTGATTTTGACGGTCAAAGTCCCCTGGTGGCAGGTCGCGACCGAATCGCTTCAACCGTGGGCCTTTCTTAAACCCGACGTGCGCCTGAGCGACTACGCCGCCATCGTCGTTGCGGTGATGGGCACGACGATTAGCCCTTACTTGTTTTTCTGGCAGGCATCGCAAGAAGCCGAGGATGACCATCGCCGACCGAACGCTGCGAAGCGCCATGCAGACCCCCGATACGCGGCCAAGCACCTGGGACGGATCAGGCTCGACACCATGGTCGGCATGTTGTTTTCCAACCTGATCGCGCTTTGTATTGTGATCGCGACGGCCGTCACATTGAACCAGCAAGGCATCACCGAAATCCAGACTTCCGCCCAGGCGGCACTTGCCCTACGACCGGTCGCAGGGGATCTGGCATTTGTCATTTTTGGGCTTGGCATCATTGGTACGGGCCTCTTGGCCGTACCCGTGTTGGCGGGTTCGGCCGCTTACGCCGTGAGCGAGGTGTTTGAGTGGACCACCGGCCTCTCACACAAATTTAACGAAGCACGCGGGTTCTATCTCATCATCATCGCGGCAACCGGTGTTGGCTCGACCCTTGGATATTTCGAGATCGATCCGATCAAAATGTTGCTTTGGTCAGCGATCATCAACGGCGTGATTGCTGTGCCAATCATGGTCGCCATGTTGCTGATCGGTCAGTCAGACCGCCTGATGGGAGCCTATACGATCAGCACGCCGCACCGGGTGTTCGGCTGGCTGGCCACCGCGCTGATGGCGGTGGCTATCGTGCTGATGTTTATCACATGATTTAGCCGAGCGCAGCGTACCGTTCGAGATGATGATCCGCATCGCCGAAGCGCTGACTGATCATCGTTAGACGCCTGAAGGTATGAGAAATCTTCAGTTCCTCGGTCATTCCCATCCCGCCATGCAGCTGGACTGACTCCTGACTAATCTGACGCGCTGAGTCGGCGACTTTGACGAACGCCATCGAGATCGCACGCTTGCGTTCATTGGACTCGGCGCCGGAATCGACTTTGGAGGCCGCCAAAATGGACATTGAGCGCGCCTGCTCGCAGGCAATCATCATCTCGACCATCCGGTGTTGGAGCACCTGAAAGGACGCGATGGGCACACCAAACTGCTTACGCGTTTTGAGGTACTCCAAAGTCGCATCGTTGGCATATTTCATCGCACCAACAGCATCTGCACAGAGCAAAGCGGTCGAGAAATCCATGGCCTCTTCGATCCAGGGTAATGCTTCACCGGGCTGCCCGAGGAGCGCATCGCCGGACAATGCAACCTCCTTGAACACGACGTCCGCCGAACGCTGGCCATCGACCGTACGACTTGGGTTCAACGCAACCCCGGGCGCCTGGGGATCAACCAGAAAAAGGCTTACTCCTGAATCGGTTAAAGCGGAAACAACGAGGCGATGCGCGGAGGGAGCCCCCATCACGATGCACTTTGTGCCCTGCAAAACCCAGCCATCACCGTGCGGCTTTGCGGTCGTCAACGTCGGCGAGATCTCATACCGCTTGCCCGGCTCGAAACTAGCAAATGCGTACCGGTGAGATCCGTCCATCAGACCCGGAAGCAAGGCTGCACGCTGTGTTGGCGAACCCAGTTTGGCGATCAGTCGCCCCGCCAAACCGATATTGTCAATCAAAGGCTCGACGACCAGCGCCTCGCCGCAGGCCTCCATGGGCGCGATCAGGTCGAGCGCGCCACCGCCAAAACCACCATCCGACTCAGGCACGCTGATTGAAGTCAGACCCATTTCGGCCAGTGAATTCCAAAGGCTCTCACTGATGCCACCTGGAGACTTCAAAATTTCTTTACGTTGTTCAAAACCATAATGACCGGCCAGAAATTTATGGACCGAGTCTGCAAACTGCTGCTGCTCTTCGCTGTATTCAAAGTTCATGATGGTGCTCTCAGAGTCCGAGACTCATTTTGGCGATGATGTTGCGCTGGATCTCGTTCGAGCC
>CAIPGD010000252.1 GCA_903864485.1 uncultured bacterium
ATTACAATTCTTCGGTTGGTTTGCTTGGACCAACAGGCGTGGCGGGCGTCAATATCGGGTTTGGTAATTACTACACCCTGCGCCCCGGCATCGCGGTTGACTATTCACCGAGCACAGACTGGACGATCGGGGCCAAAGCCTCTTACGGGATCAACACACGGAACAAAGACAACGACATCAAGTCTGGAGACTATGTCGGGATTGACTTGGCAGCCGTCTATAAAACCCCGTTCGGCGTAATTGGCCCGCACTTCATTTACGTCGATCAGGTGAAGGACGACACCTACGGCGCAAGGTCCGTCAACCAGGCCCAAACCTTCGGCGCCAATCGCTTCAATATCCAGGGCGCTGGTCTCGTGTTCACCACAGTCATCCCCGGTACCGATGCAGGACTCACCCTGAGCTACATGAACACAATGGACTCAAAAAATGCGCTGGCCGGATCGTTCACGATGCTCCGGGTCACCAAGAAGTTCTAACCAGAAGTTCTAGGACCGAGTCAGCGCCAACCCCTCAAGGACCCCCCCACGGCTATGGTCACAAATATGAATCGCAAAATCGGCAAACACCTCATTGCAAGCCTCGCTGCAGTGAGCCTCGTTCTGGCCGGGTGTTCGTCGGATACGGTAACCAAAGGGACGCCCCGGGTCGTCGTTTTCGGCGAAAGCCTCGTCGACGTCGGCACCTTCGGTTTTAAGTTTACGACTCAGGGTAGTGCGCCCACCGGAACAACTTCCAACAAGGTTTTTCCTGAGGTGATTGCGGCCAGCCTGGGTGCTGCGCAGCCCTGTGCATATTTCCGCTCGACCACGGGCGGCGCGAGCTACACCAACACCGCGGGCTGCACGGGGTTCGGGGTCGGCGGCGGGCGGCTCGTGAGCCAGGACGCAACCAGTCCGACGTCGCTCACGGTTCAACTGGATGCCGCAGCGGGTGCGGTTGGTTCGTATACCAACGACGACGTAATCGTATTGAGTATCTCGGGCAATGACGGCGCGGATCTCATCGGCGCTTACATCGCACTTGCCCAGGGGAACTCAGCGAGTTTTGTAGCGTTAACCTCAAAAGTGCTGGGCGCCTCAACGGTGACCGCTCTGCTGGGCGCAGACCCGACCAACGGCGCCGCGACCGTGGGGGTCGCGTACATGACCGCACTCGCGACTACGACCTTCAACCTGGTGAAGTCCAAAGTACTCGACAAGGGGGCTAACAAGGTCGTGGTCGCCAATTCCCCCAAGCTATCGGTTACGCCGCGCCTGGCAATCGTGCTGGCGGGTCTGCAGGCGCAACTGGGCGCCCCGGCTCGAGCCCAACTCGAGGGACTTTTCAACACCTGGGTGCAAAGTTACAACCAGCAACTGGCGGTCAAGTTCTCGCCAGAACCCCGGGTCGCGATCTTCGACCTCTATGCACTCACGGACACCTTCGCGACCACTCCCGCCACTTACAGCTTCACCAACTCGAAAGATGCCAGTTGCCCGCCAGTAGGCGCTGACGCAAGCGGTCCCACCTACAATCTTGCGACCTGTACCGAAGCCGCGGCGAATGGGTACATCGCCAGCGGGCAAACCGGCCTGATTTCCGGAACGAAACTCACCGGCAATATCACGGGCTTTGTGTACTCGGATAATTTCCATCCAACACCCCGGGGACACGAGGTTGCGGGACAAGTGGCCATCAACCTAATCAACGCCAAGGGTTGGGCCGCGCGATAAGCCCCTCGGTGCAAGAGTATCCGCAGAGAGGTAGCCCCCGGCCCCCGCCTTGGCCTTGGCTAGTTGCCGCTGCCCTCTCGGCGGCGTTTCTTCTGTGGCACCAGCCCTGGTTCAGCAAACCGCTGACGCCCGCCGAGATCGATGCGGCGTTTGCGGTCTCGGTTGATCGGGCGGTCGCCCTTCCCGAAGCCGAAAAGAGAAAGCTGCGCGCGTTTTTTGAAAGCGACGATGGCCGACCGTTCTACAACGTCAATTTGACGCTCTATCGCGAGGAGGCCGCCTACCCCGATGGCGTTGCACGGCCGGGGGTTCGCACCGGCTCCGATGCTGCCGATGCCTATGCTCGGGTCGTGATTCCGCAGCTGCTCAAACGAGGTTCATACCCCGTCTTTGTTTCTTCGAAAATTTCGAACCTTCTCGAAGACGGCGCTCCGGGAGCAGATTTCTTCGAGAATATCGGCATTGTTCGGTACCGCAGTCGTCGCGATATGCTCGACATGATTTCTGACCCGGTTTACATGGCTGGAGCCCCGCACAAATTTGCCTCGCTGGCAAAGAATGTGGCAGTACCCACAACAGGATTTGTGCCTCTCGACGCTTCGGTCGTTATTCCGTTGATCCTGTTCGGACTGGCTGCGCTGATACGGGTGTCGACGCGATCCAGTCGTTGAGTTTCTTCGCCAATTCCGGTCCCTTGTCCTCCTGCAGAAAATGTCCAGCCCGTCGGGTGTAGGCATGGGGCTGGCCAGCGGTGCCGGGGACGAGTTTCAGGAAAATCTTGTCAGCACCGCGCGTCATTGGATCGCGGTCGCTGAACAGGGTCAAAAACGGTTTGTTCCACTGTTTAAGGACTTCCCAAGCCGCAATATTGTTCTGACTTTGGGGGTCATCGGCGCGAGTTGGGATAAACGACGGAAACAACCGCGCCGCCCGTTTGTAACGATCATCCGGAAACGGCGCGTCATAGGCTGCCACCTCGGCCACCGACAGCTGACTCACACAAGCCGCATTCACGAGGCGCCCAATTGGAAACCAAGGCGACCACTTGGCAAATTGTTGCCATAGCTGTAGCGGCTTAGGAATCTTGGCGAGCCCATCCGGTAGGCCGCCATTGGCCAGAGCGATCCGATCGAACCGATGGGGGCTATGGGTTGCCATTCGAATACCAATGAGCGAACCCCAATCCTGACAAAACATCGTGATGTGCGTCAGGTCCAGCCCTTCCATCCAGGCGACCATCCACTGCACATGATTGCCGTAAGAATATTCGCTTGCCAGTGCCGGTTTGTCGGAGCGCCCGAAGCCGATCAGGTCAGGCGCGATCACACGATGGCCCGCAGCTACCAGGCCTGGGATCATTTTGCGGTACAGAAACGACCAGGTTGGCTCACCATGCATCAGCAGAACCGGTGGAGCGTCGCGGGGGCCCTCATCGATAAAGGCAATGCGCAAGCCCTCCAGATCGAAGTAGTGTGGCGTGAAGGGAAAATCGGGGACCCGCTCAAAACACGCCTCGGGCGTTCGCAAGACTTGAGTCTTATCAATCGTTGGCAAGGTCACTGGCAAGGTCACTGACAAGGTCATTGGCAAAATCGTCATCCGAGTGCCCTACTTAAACCCGAACGGAAATGATCAGGCCCGTGTCTGGCGCCAGTTCATTATTGAGCACCTCCAGATAGCGCCCAATGATCGCGTCATCACCACTGACCCGCTCGATCTTGACCTTTTGTTTGATTTCGCCCACGACCTTCATCGCGCCGCCGAATGCCTTCATCAGCACACTGCCTGGACCCCACTCTTTCTCCCGCTTACCAAAATGTTTTGGCGCGAAAAAAAAGCGTGGCTTGGCACCGGGCAAGTCCACCGCTGGCGCCGACAGGTCGGCCTCGGTCGACAGCACACCCGATTCTTCCCAATGGGTCGCACCGACCTTGCAACTTTCCACCACGTTCTCGCCCACGTGCCGGTGGACGCTGGCAAGCACTTGCGGATTGCCTGACATGTCGACAAAGGCCGTTCGCAGATTGGGATCGATTGCGGAAATATTAGCGTAGGTCACCACCTGATCGCAGCAACTCAGGCTCTTGACGAAGTCCACGTTGCGAGGCGAGGTCAAGCCAACGACCTTCTGGGAAATTTTCTTGTCGCCATGGAGCATGCATGCAAGCCCGAACGCTGTTTTTGAGGAAACAGACCCGATGACGACTTGCTGGGCGCCAAAAAAATCGTTGTCGATCAAATAATCGTACAGAATCCAGGAAGTTGCGAATAGCGGAAAAAAGAGACTTCGCTCATCTTCGAAACCGCGCAACATCGGAGGCTCGGCTGCCGTCCTCTGATACTTGTTGTAAAGCGCAGGCAGTTCGCTGCGGTGTGGTGCGAAGTCGATCAAATCGGCCGCCGTCACTTTCCCAGGCACCAGGGTTAGATGCGAAGCCATCGGGAAAAATCCCCAGATCCGTTCACCGACTGGCACGGTATCGCACTGAGATTCCACAACGTCGGCAAAACCCCAGACGGGGATCTTTCCCCAGCCTTCGGATGCCGGAAAGTAGCCCCAGTACCCGATCGCATCTCCACTGACCGCATAACTGATGTTGTTCGCGGTCAGCGCGCACCGATCAACCGCGACGCGAACTTCCCCTGCAGCAATCGGTGGGGCTTCAATCGTTACGGACTTGATGTCACGAAATTGCTTTCGGTTAACCCAGAATTCCTTGATCTGCAATTTCGTCTCCTTGAAAAACGAGACCTGTGGCTCGGAGAAAAAACCTAGCGCACCTCGATACCGGCCTTAGTGGAACATATTGGCACGAACAGTGTCAATTTAGCTAAACTTCGTTAATATCGTCCGGTCGTCATCCACCGATACGTTAGGAATTTGCCCATGACAACCGATGCCTGCGACCTGCTTTCGCTGATTCCTGCCGAGGTCCCCGCGGTCAACCGCGTTCCCCACCTCAGGGCAAGAATGATGGAGGTCATGGATAACGCGACGGGCGAAGTGTGGCTAAGCCTTGACGAGGTCACACCCGCTCAGGCCAAGGCTCTTGAGATTGGTCCGGGGATGGTCAAGTACGGGCCCGCAGTATCGTCCATGGACTTGGCCTGGTTTGACCGCTCGCCTGGCGCCAGCGCAGACGGCCCGCTCACGGAACGCGTGATCGGTGGACTGCGCTTTCGTCTGGTGGCCAAGCCCGGAAAATTCGCGCCCTTACCGGGAGGTCCCGGCGTCGAAGCGATGGTCGACAAACACCACTGCGTCGTATTTTCAGCGGGTCGTGAACTTGAATTCCTGATTAGCCCGGAGGGGTATGCCTTTGTGGAACAAGTCGACGCGCTCGCCGATTCGAAACCATTCGAATGTCCACCCGGCTTCAGCCTTCGCCGGCTCACCCTCAGCAAACCTTGGGTGTTTAGAGCCCCTCGGCCAGCCAAAGCCTACTTTTTCTTCCCGTCTTTGCGCAGCTTCCAGGGACCAGTCACCGAAATGCCCGGTTGATTGACTGCGTACGCGGCCATGATTTCGGCCGTATCGAGCAGGACCGTTTTAACTTAAGAAAACGAATGCGCGGAGGCCAGTGCGCCGAGGCGCTTTGTGATCGCAAAGAATTCCGCAACGGTGTCTTCAATGATGCGCTGCGCCGTCTTCACCTCGTGAATCAGACCTGCGCTCTGCCCCGCCAGCGCTGGGGCTGCCTCCATGTCCCCGTCAAAATACACTTGGCGAATTCCCTTGAATGCATCGGGAGGCAGGAGTCCAGACTGATGCACGGCCAACATACTCTGAGACTTGAGCGCACGGATACAGGGCGTGGACTTCTGATTCAACACCAGCGTACCGGTCGCAGCTGCATCGACGATCGCGTTCTTATAATTCGCATGAACCGGGCTCTCCGCAGCGCTCACAAACCGGGTCCCCATCTGGATCGCCTCAGCCCCTAGTGCAAAGGCGGCTGCCATGCCGCGACCGTCGCAGATCCCTCCCGCCGCAATCAAAGGGACATCGACCTTCTCGCGAATGGCTTGTAGCAGGACCAGGGTGGAGACCTCCTCCGGATTCTTGAAGCCTCCGCCCTCCGCACCTTCGACAACGAGGCCATCAACGCCAGCATCGACGCACTTCTGCGCCAGCTCCAGGGTCGGAACCGCATGGTAGACGGCAATCCCCGCGCTCTTGAGCGGTGCGATGAACTTCGCGGGACTACCTGCCGAAGTGCTTACCCAACGGACTCCGCTCTCACAAACAAACTTGAGCATGGCGTCGTCCTTGAGAAACCGGATGGGCAAATTGACCCCAAACGGCAGCCCGGAAGCGCGCATGACCTCGATCTCGCTTTTGCAGATTTCTGTCTCGCCTGAGGAGGTTTCAATCACGCCCAAGCCACCCGCTTGCGAAACCGCCAGCGCCAACTGTGACCGGGCAATCCAGCCCATGGGTGCCTGAATGATGGGATATCGGGCGCCCGTATGGGCGAGGACTCGATTCATGTGAACTTCCAAACGTTAAGGGCTTCAGGCCAGGGGTTCAATGGCCGAGGAAATTCGGCTTTCGCTTTTCGACAAACGCTCGAATGCCCTCGCTGAAGTCTGCGTCCAGCGCGGAAGCGACGAAGTTGTCCTGTTCGGCCTGCAATTGCTCCGGGAGCGTCCGGTTCAGCGACTGATTGATCAGATTTTTCGTTCGACCATAAACCGCAGTCGGACCCTTCGCCAGACGTGCGGCGAGCTTGGTCGTCATGCCCTCGAGTTCAACCACCGGGACGACCCGGTTGATCAGACCCAGTTCGAGCGCCCGGGTTGCATCAAAACGATCTCCCAACAGCGCGATTTCCATTGCCTGTTTGACCCCAACGGTACGCGGCAGGGCATAGGTTGCCCCCCCATCCGGCGACGTCCCGATATGGCAATACGCCAACGTAAAGTAGCTGCTATCGGCCGCGACAACCAGATCACAGGCACTCATCAGCGATATGCCAAACCCGGCCACGGCGCCCTTGACGCTAGCGATCACCGGTTTGGGCATTCGCCGCAGGCGAGTAATGATGCTGTGGGTCTGGGAGATCCCGTGCTCGAAAAGTTTCCGGCGTTCTTGCGGATCGGTCGGCCCCTCGCTGAAGCCTTTGACATCGCCACCCGCCATGAAGTGATCACCTGCGCCCTGGATGACCACACACCGAATGACCGTATCGTGCTCGAGTCGAGTACTGATCTCGACCAGCGCCTCATTCATTTCCCACGACAGCGCATTCAGAGCGGCTGGGCGATTTAGAGTCACGGTGGCGATCGGGCCTTCGATCGTGAGGATGACTGGGTCCATGCGGGGCTCCTTGCGTTTTTGGCTGCGTTTTTGGCTGCGTTTCTTGATTAAACCTTAACGATCAACTTACCCGTGTTCTTACCACTGAAAAGCATATTGATCGCCTCTGGAAACTGATCGAGTCCGTCGACCACGTGCTCACTGAATTTGAGTTTTCCGTCCGCTAGCCAACCAGCCATTTGGGCGATCGCCACCGGAAACTGCTTCGCATAGTCGAGAACGACGAAACCTTCCATCCGCGCTCGCGACACCAGTAGCTGAAGATAATTCGACGGTCCGGCCGGTCGTTCCGTAGCGTTGTACTGACTGATCGCGCCGCAGACCACGACTC
>CAIPGD010000253.1 GCA_903864485.1 uncultured bacterium
GGCCCCGCTGACGTTGCGCCGATGGCTGGCGCTTTAGTTCGGTGGCTTTGCGTCGCCGGCTTTCGCCGGGTTTGCCCTTCAATTCTCTTTTCTATCGGCCAAGGGGTGTGCCGATTGATTGTTCTATAGCATGCCTTGCGCGCAAAGGTTCTCGCTCACGCGGCTGCTTTTCTCCGCACCATGCAAGAGTTCCGCGAGGGTCATGGAGGACATTGCCAGAGCGCCTCCCGCTCCGGTTGGTGCTGGGTGGCGCCCTCGGGCAGAAAGTCGTCACTTACTGTAGGACCATCCAGAAAGAAGCTGTCCCAAGTTTGGCCGACGGGGGCGATGATGCGCTCCTTGCCCTTGACACGAATGTCCACCTTTTGCACGCCCTCGGGTAGACGCACATCCAAAGGCAAGCGGACGGCCTGGATACGGTTGTTGACGAAAACAGTGCCGATGGACATGACTATCCCCTCAGAAAATGTATATAGCAATCGTATACGGCGGCTAGGAAACGGTCCTTGGGGGGGGTTACAAGTCATTTCTTGCCAGACGTGATTCCGATGATGTGTTTAACCGGGCCGGCCCCACTACGATACGGCAACTACCAGCGTGGAATGGCTGTTGTGTTGGGCTGCATCGTGCGGCGTGAACTGGCGGACGCCGTCGGTACGGCCCATGCATAGGGTGCCTGCAGAGCCTTGTTAGGCCTCACCCGCGCGAGCAGTAAGGTCCTTTTCAAAATCGACGTACAGCTCAGAAAATCCTGATGTGTGCGACCGTTATCTCGTCGCCGGCGGGCTTTCGGGGGTCGATCAAAATGGCGCGCATGCCGCCGAAATCTGCATCGCGGTCAAACTCGCTGAAGATCATGACTAAACGCCTAACATTTGAGCTCACCTGCGGGGGACAGACGGCGAAGCCGACTGGCGAACCTCAGGTGGAGCGAAGCGTTAGCCATCAGACGTACGGCTGCAATGAGCGGAAGAGCTTGTCGACGTTTGCTATCGATGCGTCGATGAAAGGCAGTACGGATTGGTCGATCTCGCGAAAGCGGAAATCGACCCAAGTGACAACCTCGGTCTTCGCGACCGTATTCGGAACAGGCATTTGAGTCTTCGGATCGATTGGTACACCCATTACGCTAACACCAGAGCCGAATGTGACGCCCGGACCCCAACTAACCGAACCGCCTCCACGGGACACAGTGACCTGACGCGCTTCGGTTCTTGATTGCTCCACCAGATCTTGATGCTTGTTGTGGTTGTTTAGCTTGTTGAACTGACCGAGCCAGGGATCGCGATAGGGTTGCACGGCTTCCAACAGGCCGTAAACCTGCGGGGCGGTGGTTTGGAGGTCTGGGTATTCTTTGGTGATTGCGGTACCGAACTCTGGTGCCGACGGCCTTATTGGAAAGTACAACCGAACGGGCTTCTTACCGTTGACGCAGTGCACTTCGAAGATGTCGTGCGCGAGGTAGTCGAGACAGGAACGCAGATTCTCAAAGATGTTCTTGATCGAGACCTTGAGATCGTCGCCCACGTGCTTCTGATGGAGCGATGCGTTGTATTCGTCTTTGAGCCGCGCAAAGTCAGTGCGAACCTTCTTGAGCAAGGCCTCGATGCTACCGGCACGCTTCATTGCAACTCCTGATGGCTAACGTTCGAGCTAACC
>CAIPGD010000254.1 GCA_903864485.1 uncultured bacterium
AATTCCAAAAGCCGACCTTGACGCCTTGCTGAAGGACAAGGCCAAGTTGAAGGCGGTGCTGACCTACCACGTGGTTTCCGGCAAGGTCATGTCCACGAACCTGAAGGCTGGCAACGTCAAGACCGTTCAAGGCACCGACGTGATGGTGGGTACCATGGGCGGTGCGACAGTGAACGATGCCAAAGTGGAGGCCGCCGATGTGGCCGCCGACAACGGCGTGATCCATGCAATTGACACAGTACTGATGACCTGTCTGGGTTTTTCGGACCAGTTTTAACTAGAAATTCTGGCCTCGGTTGTTGATACGTTGCCCCACCCTGACGCGAACTCGATTGGGGTCTGGTAACCCAGGCTCGAGTGCGGTCGTACCGAATTGTAGTGCTTCCTCCATTGCTCAATTAGAACCTTCGCGTGCCGCCGATTCTTGAACCAGTGCATCGCCAGGCACTCGTCGCGAAACTTCCCGTTGAAGCTCTCGTTCGTTCCGTTCTGCCAGGGCTTGCCAGGTTCGATCAGCATGTTCGTCAATCCACTCTCCGTGGCCCAAGCGAGCAGCGCTGTGCTGACGAACTCTGGGCCGTTATCGCTACGCAGGACCTTCGGATTGCCGCGTTTTTGGATGACCTCTTTCAGTACCTTCACCACCCGCGTACTTCGAATCGTGCCGGCCACATCGATCGCAAGGCTCTCCTTCGTAAACTCATCGATCAGCGTCAAACACTTCAGCTTCTGGCCATTGCCGCATCCATCAAACACAAAGTCATACGCCCAAACCTCATTGGGAGCCGTCGCCGCAAATGGTTGCGGGCGGTGACTCCGAAAGCGCTTGCGCGGCTTCTTGGCTGGCACCTGGAGCCCCGCAGCCGCCCAGATACGGGCGCTACGGTCCCGGCCAATGCGCATCCCGTCACGGGCTAAGAAAATCCGGATTCGCCTCGAACCAAACCTCGGGTAGATCCGCGAGTAGTTGCGCATCGCACTCACAATCGGGCGATCCTTACCCGCCATCTTGCACTGGTAGTCAAGACCGGATCGGGCCACTTCCATCAGCGTACAGGCACGTCGCTGCGTCACACCTCGCCCGATCGCATATCGGGCTTGGTCCAATCGCACCTGCACGCTCACCACTTTTTTGCTGCGATCTCCTTCATCACCTCGATCTCGAGATCACGCTCGACAACCAATTTCTTGAGCCGACTGTTCTCTTGCTCGAGCTGTTTGAGCCGCTTGACGTCATCCGTACCCAGATCGCCAAACTTCTTGCGCCACGCGTAAATCGATGGCTCGCTAACCCCGTGGCGCTTGGCCACCTCAGCAACCGGATCCTTGTCCGCCTCTTGCAAAATCCGAACGATCTGCTCGTCCGTAAATCTCGACCTCTTCATCACTGCCTCTCCGCTTCGAGAGGCCATTGTCTCTAATTCATCTTGGTCCGAAAATGTCAGGACAGGTCAGAAGGACTACTGGACAAGCAACGATTGATTCAGCGAGCACTGGACGCGGGACAGGCCGACAGCTATCAGGTCGGTGGCAATCACTACAAAAACATGCCCATTGCGCCCTGGGACGTGAT
>CAIPGD010000255.1 GCA_903864485.1 uncultured bacterium
GGAATTGATGAGCTGGCACTTCAGCGGATCGGTACTGATGATGGTCATCCTGGGTGGGATCGGGCACTTGCGGGGCGCGCTAATCGGGGCCTTTGCGTTTGCCTTCTTGCAGGAAGTCTTCCAGTCCGAAGCGTTCTTTGGTGCATTTGCCAAACACTGGCACCTTGGACTGGGCCTCGCCATCATCGCCAGTGTCGCCACGTTGCCCAACGGCCTAGTAGGGTTGCCTGCCCAGATCCGTGATCGCTTGATGGGTCGATCGTCTCGTCGCGCCCAGACAGAAGCGGTAAGCTGATGAACCGATCAGCGATCGAATCGTCTGGGGTTTCCGGCTCGGCCGTTGAATCCGGGCCGCTGCTGCGGGGCCACGAGATCACCCGGCGATGGGGCGGATTGATTGCGGTCAATCAGGTCTCACTGGAGATTGCCCGTGGCAGCGTTCATGCCGTTATTGGCACCAATGGCGCCGGTAAATCCACGCTTGTAAATATTCTGTCCGGCGAACTTGCGCCGACGAGCGGTCGGGTCGAACTGATGGGCCAGGACGTGACCGGATGGAGCCAGCCCCGCCGGGCCCGGGCTGGCCTGGGGCGCAGCTATCAGCGCAACACGATCTACTCGAGCTTCTCGGTCCTAGAGAATTGTCGTCTCGCCGCTCAGGCCCGCATGCCCAAGCCCTGGGCCTGGTGGCAGGACGCTGGGCGCTGCATCGATAGCGTCGCGGCTGCCCATGAAGCCGCCGAACGTGCCGGACTGGCTGAGGTTCTCGACAGCAAGGCTGGTTTGCTCAGCCACGGTCAGAAGCGCCAGCTTGAAATCGCGATGTGTCTGGCCACCGCACCTCAAGTCCTGCTGCTCGATGAGCCTCTGGCAGGCATGGGCGCTGAGGAGACTGAACGGATGCTAGCGCTCCTGGTCGACTTGAAAGCCCGGCACGGTATTTTGCTCGTCGAGCACGACATGGATGCCGTATTCCGGGTGGCTGACTGCATCACCGTGATGGTCAATGGTTCGGTGATTGCCTCGGGGACGCCAGATCTCGTGCGTCAAAGCCCCGAAGTGCAGGTCGCCTATCTCGGCGAGCAAGACGTTCACCATGCATGACCTGATTCTGGATGCCCGCGGCATTCACGCCTGGTATGACTCAAGTCATGTGCTGTATGGGGTCGACCTGCAGATCGCCCGTGGTGAGACGGTTGGGTTGCTTGGACGTAACGGCATGGGCAAGAGCACCTTGATTCGGACACTCCTGGGGCATGTCGTACAGCGTGCAGGAAATATTCAAGTGTTTGGCAAGGATCTTTCCAGAGGCAAGCCACATGAGCTGGCCCGCCAGGGTGTTGCCTATGTTCCCGAGGGACGTGGGGTATTTGCCAATCTCAGCGTTCGTGAAAATCTCATCATGGCGGCGAAGCCACCCGCGCCCGAAGGTCGGGGTTGGAGTTACGAGCGGGTGCTGACTACGTTCCCGCGCTTGAGTGAGCGTTTGAACCATCTGGGCAGTCAGCTCTCTGGGGGCGAGCAACAGATGCTTTCGATCGGACGCGCCTTGATGACTCAGCCCGAGCTGATCATTCTGGACGAAGCCACCGAAGGACTGGCCCCCTTAATCGTTGCCGAAATCTGGCGCGTGATCGCCGAGATCCGACGGGACGGAATTGCGACCCTGATCGTCGATCGAGACTTTCGCAAGGTGCTCGCGCAATCGGATCGCGCCGTGGTTCTTCAGAAAGGGCAGGTGGTGCTGGCTGGCGAATCAAAGGCCTTGCGGCAACAGCCCGAATTGACGGCTTTTCTAGGCGTTTGAGCTTCGCTGGTGAATTCGGTTAAGCCGCTTGCCGACGAAGCGATGAGCAACCAGCGCCGCCGGAATTGCTACGATCTGCCCTGCCTGCAGCAGCGCAGTGGTGATTCACTCGCGCTGCTGCACACGGCTCATTTTGAGGTTGGCACGAACCAAACCCTAAGGTCTCAGGTGATCACACCGAGTCTGCTAGAGTCGCAATGTTCCTACATCTAGTGACCACCAGAGGGCCATCATGCAGACCGTCAATATCCGTCAATTAAAAGCGAATCCCAGCACGGCACTGGCGGCAGCACGGCAAGAAGACATGGTCGTGGTCATGAATCGTGACCACCCGCAAGCGCTGCTGGTCGATTTGCAGCGCTTGGGCTTGCCCAACCTGCCCGCAGTTCGTGTGGCATTGGCGGTGTCTCTGTACCGCAGTGGCGCAGTATCGGCGGGCTTTTCTGCACGCATGGCAGATAAGCCATTAGCCGAGATGCTTAAGCTGTTATCCAGTCAAGGCATACCGCTTTCTGGACATGACAAGGCGGCGGCCGAGGAAGCCTGCGCGGAAATGCGCAGCGCTCGCGATTGGCTGGTGAAGCCCGCCTCGTGACTCGACGAGTTGTCGTGGCCGACGCTGGCCCGCTGATCGCGCTGGCTAGCATTGGCGCGATTGAACTTTTGCGCCAGTTGTTCGGCCGGGTGTGCATCACAAACACGATTCGCGACGAGATCTTGCCCGCTGGGTGTGTCTTTCCGGACGCCGATTTGATCGTACGTTCATTGGAGCAAGGGTGGATCGAAGTGGTTGAGATGCCCCCGTCTGACCACAAGTTGCTCAACCCTGGTGTTGACTCTGGCGAGGCGAGTGCCATTGAAGCGGCGTGTAATTGGCGCGATGGAGGCGACGCGGTGCTCTTGCTGATGGACGATCGTGCTGGCCGACTGGAAGCCAAAAGCCGTGGTGGCATTGCGCTCATCGGCACCGCTGCCGTAATCGGTCTGGCCAAGACGGAAGGTCTGGTTGCAGCGGCGCTCCCACTGTTGGAGCGGCTTGTGGCGTCTGGTTATTTCATCGGGCCGTCCATCGTTTCGGCGGTGTTGAGCGACATTGATGAATAGCTCCGTTTGGGCTCCGACAGGCTCTTCACATTCGGAAGTAATTCGGCTGCATTTTTTTGAAGAGGCGATTGTATTGCCATGCCCCCGACCCTTGAAGTCGAATCGACGAGGAGCACGGTCAGCGTTCTGACTGTGTCTGCAAGTGCAATTTCAAGACGTTCACTCCGATCTGCCCTGCTTTGAGGGAAAAAAATAACGTGCCGCCAGCACCCTTTCGGATCGCAAATTCAGGGGGGCCA
>CAIPGD010000256.1 GCA_903864485.1 uncultured bacterium
AGATCAAGCAAATCAACCCGCACTGGATCTTCGCCACCGGGTACATCAACGACCTGGTACTGATCAAGAAACAGATGGCGGATCAGCGCATCGAGGCCCCCGTGGTGACGATGGTGGCCGGCCCTGCCTACAAGGAGTTTGTGGACGCCTTGGGCAAGAGCGCCGAAAACATCAGTAGCGCGGCCTGGTGGCACCCAGCCGCCCGTTATCGCGGGATCGATATTTTTGGCTCGACCGAGAACTACACCAAACTTTTTCAGGCCAAGTACAACGCCGAACCCGATTACGCGCAGGCCTCGGCCTCTGTGTCCGGAGCGCTCTTTCAGATCGCCATCGAGCGCGCGGGTTCGCTTGATCGCAACAAAGTACGCGACCAATTGGCCAGCATGAACGTCCAGACCTTCTGGGGTCCGGTCAAGTTTGGGCCCACTGGTCAGATCACTTCGCTCGAGCCACCGGTCTTCCAGATCCAGGGCGGAAAAACGGTGGTTGTCTCGCCGCCGGCCATTCGCCAGGGCGAATTCAAACTGACCGTTCAATGAGTTGAGTCGTCCGTCCCCCCGCCTGAAGTTGCGCGGGGACGAGCGGCGGTTGACGGATCATGTTTACCCTGCAAATCTTTCTCAACGGGCTAGTACTGGGCTGTCTGTACGCCTGTATCGCATCGGGTTTTTCGCTCGTATGGGGCGTACTCAATGTCATTAACCTGATGCATGGGTCTTTCATCGTGCTGGGCTCCTACCTTGCCTGGGGCGCCTACCAGAGCATCGGGCTGAGCCCATGGATCACGCTCGTCATTGCAGCGCCCCTCTTCTATGGACTTGGCTGGATTCTCCAACGCGGCGTTCTGAACCGCGTCATTACAGCACCCGTTCTGGTGACGCTCACGATGACCTTCGGGCTTGACCTGATGCTCAACAATGCGATGCTGCTCGCGTTCCAGGCGGACTACCGCAAACTCAATCTGGATCCACCACTGGGAACCCTGGCCCTGGGTTCGGTGGTCGTGCCGGTGGATCGGTTGATTGCGATGGCACTCGCGCTCGCGCTGACGTTGGTCCTGTATCTGATCCTGCGTCAGTCACGCGTGGGCAGAGCGATTATCGCGGTGCGTCTGGACCGTGACGCGGCAACCCTCATGGGGGTTCGGGTGCCCGCCATTTATGCCGCTGCATTCGGATTTGGCACAGCCATGGCAGGCTGCGCTGGCGTCCTGCTGGCAATGATCTTCCCGACCTCACCCGTCTCATCGACCGCCTATCTGGGCAAGGCCTTCGTCGTCTGCGTGCTCGGCGGCTTAGGCAGTGTCCCGGGCGCAGTATTGGGCGGGTTATTACTGGGTGTGGTGGAAAGCTTCGGCGCCTGGGCAATCGGTCCTGAGCATGCGGTGACCTTGTCATTTGCGCTCTTGATCGCCTTTCTGATTGCTCGTCCCCAGGGCTTGCTTGGACGTCAGGGTTTCGAATGAGCTTTCGCCGAACCGACTGGATGTTGTTCGGGCTGGTGCTGGCGCTCGGGCTGACCCCCTGGGTTGGTTCCCCCTACGTCTTGCGTCTGGGAACCTTCGCTTGCCTGTACGCGATTCTGGCGAT
>CAIPGD010000257.1 GCA_903864485.1 uncultured bacterium
ATGCCCGTTCGCCACGCCGATCATGGGCTTGTCGAAATCTTCTTTGACGTAGCCCATCGCGTAATACATCGAGCGGTTGGGCGCGCGCGCGACGCCCTCGGTGATATTGCGGGAACGGCGGTTGGAAGGCATGGCTCGACGGACTCGTAATGGATGGCTTTCCAGTATAGCCGCGGCTCGTGAGGCACCCAACTTCGTGAAACAATCCCGGCCATGCTGATTCATCCTCAATTTGACCCCATCGCGATTCAGATTGGTCCACTAGCCGTCCGCTGGTATGGGCTGATGTATCTGTTGGGTTTCGGACTTTTCTGGTGGCTCGGGCGACAGCGACTGCGACGTCCGGATGTGGCGGCGTCGACCCGTCTCGATGCTCAGGGCCTGGATGATTTACTGTTTTTTGGCGTGCTCGGTGTCGTGCTCGGTGGGCGACTTGGTTATGTATTTTTTTATAAGCCTGGCTATTACCTCGAGCATCCTCTCGAGGCCCTGGCGCTCTGGCAGGGGGGCATGGCGTTCCATGGGGGGCTGATCGGGGTTTTGACCGCGTTGTGGCTTTTCTGTCGGTTGCGTGGCCTTCGGTTTTTTGCCGTCATGGACTTTGTAGCACCCTTGGTTCCCTTAGGTCTGGCCGCCGGGCGGATGGGGAATTTCATCAACGGGGAGCTTTGGGGCCGGCCTTCAGAGGTCCCTTGGGCGATGGTGTTTCCGCAGGCTGGCGATACCCTCGCACGACATCCGTCGCAGCTCTACCAATTCTTCGGTGAAGGCCTTTTGCTTTTTGTTTTGCTGTGGTGGCGGTCGGGGCAGGCGCGCGCCCGAGGCGAGATTTCGGGACTATTTCTGGTCGGATATGGCACCGCCCGCTTTTTGGTTGAGTTTGCCAGGCAGCCCGACGCGTTTCTCGGAACCTTGGCAGCTGGCATGTCAATGGGGCAGTGGCTTTCGCTGCCGATGATCCTGATCGGGATTCCAATGATTCTGATCGCCAGAAAGAACGCCCGTCAGGCGCACGATGATTGAACTCTGGACGGATGGTGCGTGCAAGGGCAACCCCGGACCGGGTGGATGGGGTGCGATCCTGCTGATACCCGACCAAGCGCCGATTGAGCTATCAGGGTATGACCCCGCAACCACCAATAACCGAATGGAATTGAAGGCAGTTATCGAGGGGCTCAAGCAGGTGTCCGATCGGGCCGGTGTGGTGACCGTCCATACCGATTCGCAGCTGGTGGTCAAGGGCATGACCGAGTGGATAGTTGGCTGGCAGCGTAAACAATGGCGCAAGTCCGACGGTGAACCGGTCCTCAACGCGGAACTTTGGCGGGCGCTTCTGGCCGAATCTCAACGGCTCGGGCAAGTGCGTTGGCAATGGGTGCGCGGCCACTCGGGGGTGCCGTTGAACGAGCGCGCGGACCAACTCGCCGTGGCAGCAATCGAGCGGCGCGGTGCTGCCCAACCTCCCGCAAGTGAGCTGGGCAGCCCGCCGTCACGTCCACCGGTGGTCCTGCCCGCACAACAGTCCATCCTGGATGAGTTGGCTCCGTCATCAGAATTGGAGTTGTTGCGCGAACTCGAGCAGAGGGTTCGACGTGCCGTCGGCCCGCATCGTGGGCAGGTGCCCGTCTATGACGAAGTGTTGGGCAAGCTCGATGCGCTGCGGGAATCCGCAATCGTGGCTAATCCAAGTAAGACCAAATCTTCACGAAGCTGATAAGGGACTGTCAGGAAGGGACCGATTGATGGCGCGGCTCCCCCCGCGACGAGGCAAGTCAGCGGTTCGTGGGCACCACGGTGTAGATGCCACAGTCGCTCAATCGCTCCGGCTTGCGCGTGAAGACATCCTGACGCAATGGCATCTGCGGTGCAATCGGGATGGGCGACAACGTGGCCTGAGGTCCGCGGTAAAGCGGCGGTACGTTCATGTAAAGCCGTCTGCATCAGAGCGAGACCAGGCAGAATTACGCCCCCGGTAAAGTACCCAGTCGCAGTGAGCAGATCGATGGTGGTGGCAGTGCCGCACATCACCACAAGTGTGGCTTGGGTGCCCAGCAAAGCACGCGCGCCGACGAGGGCCGCCCAACGGTCGGTACCCAGCTGCGCGGGCTGGGCATAACCGTTCGTGATCGCACCACTTGTGATCGCACCGCGCGAGATCTCTCCGCTTGTAATCGCTCCACTGATGGCTTCGGACTGGATCCAGTGGATTTGGGGCCAGGCGCTTTTCAGGTTCTGTTCGATGGCGTGGCGAACCAAATCGCCGCCCACGCAACTGCCAATGACCGTCTGCGGTGTAGGAATATTGGCCCAGTCGCTAGCCAGATCCGCGAGATCGCTCAGAGCGGCGTGTCCTCTTGCGATCCAGGGTTGCAACGCCCGGCTATGGTCGGCCCCGGGCGTTGCAAACGCCCATTTGATAAAACTGTTGCCTGCATCAATCACGAGCATGAGTCAGGACCCAATTGGATTCAACGACCGGGCTGAGAGACCGGATTCAAAGCTCGGCCCCAAGGGACGCAAGCGCATGCCGGGGCGGAGGTGTTTCCAGGGAAAGTCTGCGGGGTCGGCGAGCGCGGGGCCCGGGGCGCGAACAATCAGCACTTCGCCCGCGATGGGTTCGAAGTCAGCTCGAAA
>CAIPGD010000258.1 GCA_903864485.1 uncultured bacterium
GGCCTGGCGAGTCAAAACGCAATGCGTGAAGAATCAATCGAACGGGTGCTCGATACCGACGGATTGGTTGCGGCGCTAGCCACTGCGCAGCGACTTGCTGCTGTTGCTCGCGGCGATCTTGAGGCGCAGGGTGAGGATCCGGCGCGGATTACTTTGGTGCATCGTGTGCAGTTGAGGCGCGAGGGGAGCGACTCCACGCTGACGCTTGACCTCGAGCCTTCTGTCAACGTGCTTTCTCAAGCCTTTGAAATAGCGTATCAAAAGCGCTTTGGATTCACGCCATTTAAGCGCGCTTTAGTGATTGAAGCGGTATCCGTGGAAGCCATTTCTTCGCCGCCGGTGCAAGACGCTGTGATCGAGGAAGAGCCGAGGTCGGCGCCAGAAACTGAGCCAGTCGATACGGAGTGCGCGTTTTACGTGCGGGACCCCCATCAAACCCGAGGTGGCAAATGGCAATCTGCACGCCTGCGTCGGCGGTCTCAACTCGGCAGCGGTGAGCGCGTGGATGGTCCTGCGGTCGTCGTAGAGGCCAATGCGACAACGGTTGTCGATCCAGGCTGGCGCGCCACGATGTCACCCCAGCGCGATCTCATCCTGAATCGGATAGAACCCCGAGTTTCGAAGCGGGTCATTGGCACCGAAGCTGACCCAGTGATGCTGGAAGTTTTTAACAACCTGTTTATGTCGATCGCTGAGCAAATGGGCTATCGACTGCAAAACACGGCGCAGTCGGTCAATATCAAAGAGCGACTGGATTTCTCCTGCGCACTTTTTGATAGTGCCGGGCACCTGATTGCAAACGCCCCGCATATGCCGGTCCATTTGGGCTCAATGGGCGCCAGCGTCGAAGCCGTCCTCGAAGCTATTCAGGCAAATGGCGTTCGAGCCGGCGATGTCTGGGTACTCAACGACCCTTACTGCGGTGGAACGCACTTGCCCGATGTGACGGTAGTAACTCCGGTTTTTGCAGAGGGTGGCATTGCGCCACTTTTCTGGGTCGCATCGCGTGGCCATCACGCCGATATTGGTGGCATCACACCTGGGTCAATGCCGCCGGATTCCATGACGATTGAGGACGAAGGGGTTCTGATCTCGCCTTTCTTGCTTGTTGATGGGCGGAGTCAACCGCCGCGGCTCCGCGAAGCCGAATTTCTTGAGTTGCTTGCTGCAGCGCGCTACCCGGCTCGCAACCCGCAGCAAAACCTGGCCGACCTTCAGGCGCAGGTTGCAGCCAATGAAAAAGGTCGCGAGGAGATTTTGCGGATGGTCGAGCACTGGGGGCTCGAGACGGTGCAGGCCTACATGGAGCATGTCCAGGACAATGCAGCCGCCGCCGTCGCACGCGCGATCGGCGCTCTTCATGATGGCCAGGCCAGCGTCACGATGGACGACGGGGCGATCATTCAGGTTTCTGTCAAGGTCGACGCTGCAACCGCGACCGCTACGATCGATTTCACGGGTACCTCTGAGCAGCGCCCGGGTAATTTTAATGCGCCGGGCGCTGTCACCATGGCGGCGGTGCTCTACGTATACCGCTGCCTGGTCGATGACGACATCCCAATGAACGCAGGCTGCTTGCGACCACTGCGGGTGATCATTCCTCAGGGCTCGATGCTTAACCCACGACCTCCCGCCGCGGTGGTCGCCGGCAATGTCGAGGTGTCGACCTGCATTACTAATGCGCTCTTCGCGGCATTGGGGGTGATGGCGGGCGCACAGCCAACGATGAACAATCTGACTTTCGGGAACGCTCGCGTCCAGGCCTACGAAACGATTTCGGGTGGCGCCGGCGCGGGCGGCCGATTTGACGAGGCGGGCCGCCTCATCGGTGGTTTTTCAGGCGCATCGGTTGTGCAGACCCATATGACCAATTCCCGATTGACCGATCCCGAAGTTCTCGAACTGCGGTTTCCTGTCGTTCTCGAGAGTTATTCAATCCGCCGTGGTTCGGGTGGAACTGGGCATTGGCGAGGTGGGGATGGCGGCACCCGTAAAATTCGGTTCCTCGAGCCAATGACCGTCGCCATCCTGTCGAACGGCCGGATTTACCCGGCGCAAGGCGTTGCTGGGGGGGGTGATGGCGAGCCCGGGCAAACCTGGATCGAGCGTCGTGACGGCAGCCTCGTTCACCTAGGGGCCTGCGACCGAACTGAAGTTCAGGCCGGTGACGCCGTTGTCATTCAAACACCGGGCGGGGGCGGGTTTGGCCTGCCAGTCGATCCCGTCAACCCTTAACCCTCAGATTTTCCGCCTATGCCCAGTTATTTGACCATTGCCGGAACCGCGGCGTTTTGTGAGTTTCGGCTAAATCGCTTGCTCGCGCGCTTGAACGCATGCGATCCCGGCATTGAGGGCTTATCGGCTAACTATCTTTATTGGGTCTGGGCTAACGGTACGCTGGACGACACTGAACGCGCTCAGTTAGATCGGCTTTTGGCTGACTCTGTTGAACCCGCCGACCGCTGGGTTGGAACGGCCACTGGCGCTGGCGCTGGGGCTTTGCCGAGGGCAGGCGTCTCTGGCAGCGTGCGCCTTGATTGTTGGGTTGGACCAAGGCCAGGAACGATTTCGCCCTGGGCCAGCAAAGCAACCGAGATCGCTCAACACTGTGGGCTCGAACGCATCGTACGTATTGAACGTGGGGTGCACTTCCTGATCGGTTCGCATGGGGGTGAAGGCGAGTTTGGGAGGTCGGAAGGTTGTTCACCGGGCCTGTCGGCGAACCTCCATGACCGCATGACCGAATTTGCCTGGACGACGTCGCCTGACCCCGCAATCATTTTTGGCGACCAGCCTGGTAAGGCAATGCGCCAAGTCAGCGTCGCCACCGCAACCGATCCAGAAGCCGCGCGGCGGGCGCTCAAGCTTGCCGATGATGAACTTGGGCTGGCGCTTTCGGCGGATGAAATTGACTACCTCGTTGGCGCATTTCGGAGCCTTGGGCGCGACCCGACCGATGTGGAACTCATGATGTTTGCTCAGGCCAATTCCGAGCATTGCCGGCACAAGATCTTCAATGCCAGTTGGTCAATGGATCATCAAGCGCAGGCGTTATCGCTGTTTGGGATGGTCAGAACGACCCACGCCAACGCCCCCGCCGGTACGGTTGTGGCGTATTCGGATAACGCTGCAGTGCTCAAAGGCGGTCCGACCGAGCGGTTTCGGCCCCGATCGGACGGTACCTGGGTTTCTGAGTCGATGATTTCGCACTCGGTACTCAAAGTGGAGACTCATAACCACCCGACCGCGATCGCACCGTTCCCAGGGGCAGCCACAGGCTCCGGCGGTGAATTGCGCGACGAAGGGGCCACCGGACGCGGGTCGAAACCCAAGTTTGGTCTGACCGGATATGTTGTCTCCAACCTCAAAATTCCGGGATTCAAGCAACCCTGGGAAGTCGACGAGCCTGAAGCCCCGGGGCGCATCGCCTCCGCGCTCGAAATCATGCTTGAGGCGCCGATTGGTGGCGCTGCATTCAACAATGAATTCGGCCGGCCCGCACTGCTCGGCGTCTTTCGTACACTCGAATCGAGCGTTGGCTCGCGGATATATGGCTATCACAAGCCCATCATGCTGGCGGGTGGAGTCGGAACCATCGATGCCATTCATACCCACAAGCAGGATGTTCCGGCGGGATCGCTCATTGTTGTCCTGGGCGGACCCGGAATGCGGATCGGCCTCGGTGGTGGGGCCGCCTCAAGTGTGGGATCTGGTTCCAACACCAGCGAACTTGATTTTGATTCCGTACAACGTGGCAACCCTGAAATGCAGCGGCGCGCGCAGGAGGTCATCGATGCCTGCCGTGCTCTCGGTGACGACAATCCAATCCGTTCGATCCATGACGTCGGCGCCGGCGGTCTTTCGAACGCGCTCCCAGAGCTTGTCGAGGGCGCGGGAAGAGGGGGGCATTTCAGCCTCGATCGAATCCCCGTTGGGCAAAGCGGACTTTCTCCTGCTGAGATCTGGTGTAACGAATCTCAGGAACGCTATGTCCTTGCGATTGCTCCGCAATCACTTCCGCTTTTCGAGGCAATCTGCCAGCGCGAGCGGTGCCCGTTTGCGGTGGTTGGCGTCGCGACCGAATCCAAGCAACTGGTTCTCGAGGGTGGTGAACCTTTACCAGTTGACCTGCCCCTGGATGTACTTCTGGGCAACCCGCCCCGCATGCAACGAGAGGGCGTTTCGTCGAGTCGCGGATTGGGTCCGGTTGATGTGGCGCAGCTCGAGGCTGAAGGTATTGGGCTCGCCGACGTGATTCAGCGGGTATTGCAGTTGCCAGCGGTCGGTTCAAAAAGCTTCCTGGTGACGATCGGTGACCGGACGGTCGGTGGCCTTTGCCATCGCGACTCAATGGTTGGCCCCTGGCAAGTACCGGTTGCTGACTGTGCGACCGGCTTGCGGGATTTCACGGGTTATGCCGGAGAGGCCCTGGCAATTGGGGAGCGCACCCCACTCGCCATCATCGACGCCGCCGCTTCCGCCCGCATGGCGATCGCCGAAGCGCTGACGAACCTGCTTGCAGCGCCTGTCGAGAATCTGGCGAGAGTCAAACTATCCGCAAACTGGATGGCAGCCTGTGGGACACCGGAAGATGATGGCGATTTGTTTCGGGCCGTCGAGGCGGCCACCAGCCTGTGCCGGGACCTGCACATCGGGATACCCGTCGGGAAAGATTCGTTGTCGATGCGAACTCGCTGGTCGGAAACCCTAGCAGATGGATCCGCAGTGGATCACCAAGTTGCATCGCCCATTTCGTTGATGGTCACCGCGTTTGCGCCGCTTGAGGATGTCCGGTCTTCCTGGACGCCTCAGCTGCATGCCATCCCGGAGTCTGTCCTGATTTTGATCGATCTGGCGGGTGGCAAGAAGCGTTTGGGTGGATCTGCATTGGCGCAGGTCACGAGGCAGATTGGGTCTGATTGCCCCGATCTGGATAACCCGGCACAGCTGCCTAAATTGGCGTCGGCCCTGGCCGAATTGCGCGGTCAAAACAAAGTTCTTGCCTATCACGATCGCTCGGATGGGGGGTTGTTTGTAACGCTTGCCGAAATGGCCTTTGCCGGGCGGTGTGGTCTGACGATCAATCTTGATCTGCTCACCATTGACCCGTATGCCGCCGATTGGGGCGACTTCAAGATTCGCCCGGAACAGGTGGCAGTGCAGCGCCTGGAGCTCACCTATCAGGCGCTTTTCAACGAAGAACTTGGTGCCGTGGTGCAGGTTCGCCGCAGCGATCGCGATGCGGTCATGGCGATTCTGCGTGGCCACGGATTGGGCGTCTGCGCCCACGTCGTGGCTACTCCGGATATCTCCGACGAGATTTCAGTCTGGCGCGATGCGAAGAAAATCTGGAGTGCCCCACGCGCCGTTCTACAGGCCATGTGGGCTGAGACCTCCTACCGCTTGGCCGCATTGCGCGACGACCCCGACTGTGCCCGAGAAGAATGGGAAGCGATTGCCGAAGTCGATGCCCCAGGTCTGGAATCGCATCTCAAATTCACATGGCCACCCCTGGCGTCGAGTGGTACCTCCAAAGAAGCGAAGCCTCGCGTTGCGATCTTGCGGGAGCAGGGCGTTAATGGTCAGGTTGAGATGGCTGCGGCGTTTGACCGGGCAGGGTTTACGGCGGTCGATGTCCATATGACCGACTTGCTTAGCGGTCGAAAGTCCCTGACAGATTTCCAGGTGCTGGCGGTCTGCGGCGGGTTCTCTTATGGCGACGTCCTGGGCGCTGGGTCCGGTTGGGCCCGCACCATCCTGAATCATCCGCAACTCTCGGACATGTTTAGCGACTTTTTTGTGCGTTCGGAAACGCTGACTTTGGGTGTCTGCAACGGCTGCCAGATGCTTTCCCAGCTCAAGGCGCTGATACCCGGTGCGCAAGATTGGCCCCGTTTTGTACGCAACCGCTCCGAACAGTTTGAAGCCCGACTCAGCATGGTGGAGATTCTCGCGAGTCCTTCGCTCTTTTTCGCTGAAATGGCGGGGAGTCGGCTTCCGATCGTGGTGTCTCATGGCGAAGGGCGCGTCTCCGGACCTTCGAATGACGCGTCGATCGAGTATGCTTCGGCCAACCCAGCGATCCGGTTTGTCGATGGCTCAGGTGCAGAGGCAAAGCGCTACCCTGCGAACCCTAACGGCTCGGCGGGTGGCCTGACTGGATTCACATCGGATGATGGTCGAGCGACGATCTTGATGCCGCACCCTGAACGGATAGTTCGTACGGTGCAGTGCAGTTGGGCGCCTCCGAGCTGGTTTGAACCTGGATTCGGTGACGCATCCCCCTGGTTAAAGATTTTCCTGAACGCCCGCAACCAGTTTCGTTGACACGAGCCGAGTCTACTCAACGGCCTACCTCTTCATCCACTAGAACATGCTTTCAACCGCCGGCATCACGATGCAATTTGGGGCTAAGCCCCTGTTCGAAAACGTCAGCGTCAAGTTTGGTGATCGCAATCGGTACGGCTTAATCGGCGCAAATGGCTCGGGAAAGTCGACCTTCATGAAGATTCTGGGTGGCGATCTGGACCCTAGTGGGGGCAATGTCGCCCTCGATCCAGGGATCCGCCTTGGCAAACTCCTCCAGGATCAATTCGCCTTTGAGAACGATCGTGTGCTCGATGTCGTCATGATGGGTCATTCGGAAATGTGGGCGGCGATGACCGAGCGTGACGCGATCTACGCCAATCCCGAAGCTACTGAGGATGATTACATGCGGGCGGCGGACCTTGAAGCCCGATTTTCAGAGTTCGATGGTTACACCGCCGAGGCCCGTGCTGGCGAGTTGCTGCTTGGCGCCGGTGTCGCCACCGAGCTCCATCAGGGCCCAATGAGCGAAATCGCCCCGGGTTGGAAACTCAGGGTCTTGCTGGCCCAGGCGCTATTTGCAAACCCCGACGTACTGTTGCTCGACGAACCGACCAATAACCTGGATATCGATACGATCCGGTGGCTGGAAGGGGTGCTCGACGGGCGCGATTCAACCATGATCATCATTTCGCA
>CAIPGD010000259.1 GCA_903864485.1 uncultured bacterium
AAGGCGGCGAGCGCTTCGTTGGTGGCGGCCGGCGCTTCTTGTTGAACCCAGTGCCCGATGCCGGGCAGGATCGTGGCCCCTCGAAAGTCTCGGCAATGCGCGCCTGCCTTGGCGTAGGCGTCTACGCCGGGGACGAAGTTACGCACCGGGTCTAAAGCGCCTGCGATGAAACAGGCGGGTTGCGTCACGGGTTGGCCAGCAATGTCCGCGAGTTCGGTGACATCCAGCGTTTGCGCCCGGTAGCGATTAAACGCGCCACGGAAACCGGTGCGGGAAAACGTCGATGTGAACAAGGCGAGATCGTCTGGCGTGAGCCATTGCGGGAAGGGATTCGGGTCGATAAGGTCGGTCAGTAGAGCATCGTCCTTTTTCTTGTTACGCATCGCATTGTTCACGTTCGAATCACGCAACCCTTCGCCCGAGAGTGCGTAGTAGACCTTGCGCAATGCGGCTCCAACGTCCGCCTCAAAGTCAGCCTCGGCGCGACCTTCCTCCTGAAAATACAACTGATAGAAAAAGCGGTCGCGATAAACCTCAGCCGCGATGTCGATGAATGATCTCGACCGAACGGGGACGAAGGGAACGCTTAGACCCGCTACGGCTGCGATGAGTTCTGGAAACAGAACGGCGGTATTCCAAACGATGGGTGCGCCCCAGTCGTGGCCGAACAAAATTGCCTTGCGCCGGGATGGATCGCTCGGCACATCAAGCAGGGCGGTGACGACCGCCGCGACGTCTCGACACAAATTGAGCATCGAGTAAGCGTCAACCTCCCAGGGTGCCGAGCTGTTACCGTAGCCCCGAACGTCCATCGCTGCGACCCGGTAACCGCGAGCGGAAAAGTAGGCGAGTTGATGCCGCCATGAATAAGACAGTTCGGGCCATCCGTGCACACAGACGATGAGTGGACCCTCGCCCTGAACCTCAACGTGCAGTGAGAGACCTGCATCGTTGAGGACGATCGACTTCATTCAGGCGCCGTGACCGCGGATATAGGTTTCAAGATACTTAATCTGGACACCTTGTTGCTCAATCACGTTCTTGACGATATCGCCCACGGACACGACACCGACCACTTGATCGCCGTCGGTGACGGGCAGATGGCGGATATGGCGCGACGCCATAATGCCCATGCAATGGTCAAGGTCATCTGCGGGGGCCACAGTGATCGGGTTCGCCGTCATGACGTTGCCCACGATGGTGAGCTTCGCATCGAGCCCAGGCAACAGCACCTTGATGGCGCAATCGCCCTGCGAAATGATGCCGGCCAGATGGCCGTCGTCGATCACCAACATGGCGCGAACGCGGTTCTCACGCATGTGCTGCAGCGCGGTGTGCACGGTATCGGTGGACTTGACTGAATGGATGGCCCTGGGCTTTTGCTCAAGACAATGTTTGACCGTTGGCATGGGGAGTCTCTCCAGTGTTAACCCTAAATAGTATCCGTCATGATTGACCGATGGCATAAAGGGAAACCCTTTTTTAACGCACCTGGAACTCGATTGGAACACCTATTTGACGAAAATTTAAAGCCTTCCCGCGTTGCTGCGATGCAGCGCGTCGGTTGTGTTCGGCCAGCCGACTATGCGCGAACGCGCAACGATCTCGGGGGGGGCGCCACCGGTCTCTCACCATATCTGACCCATGGATTGGTCACATTGCAGGAGGTTCTCAGTGATGTGCTCAGTCGTGATCGCCTGACGATTGATCACAAACTGGTGTACGAATTTGGCTGGCGCGAGTTTTACCGCCATGTCTGGGCCCATCGGGGGGCGGGTATTTTTCAATCGATTCATCCCGGACCTCTTCCCGATGAGACCTACTCGCCGCAACTGCCGCTCGATATTCGGCAGGGACGAACTGGCATACCGGTCATCGACGAGTCCGTGCGTACGCTTTACGCCACCGGAACGCTCCACAATCACGCCCGGATGTGGCTCGCAAGCTACGTCGTACATGTGCGTCAAGTGCACTGGCGTGCTGGCGCCGACTGGCTGGTGTCACATCTTCTGGATGGGGATCTCGCCAGCAATCATCTGAGCTGGCAATGGGTTGCGGGCACGGGCAGTCACAAGCCTTATTTGTTCAATGCTGAAAACGTTGCGCGCTTTGCACCCCTCAGGTGGCACAGCTTTGGCACGGTGATTGACCGTTCGTATGAAGAACTGGAGCAAATGGCCCGGACCGCGCGCCCGCAGCCGCCAAAGGGACCAGTGGAGGCAGGCCGTGTGGATTCGGCCGTCGAGCCACCGCTATTGCACAGTCCTCCGGCAGATCTCGCCTCCGCCCATGCCACCATCGCCAACACCGACAATCTCTTGGTGCGGGGGCGCACGGTTTGGCTTGTTCACCCGTGGGCGCTGCGCCCACCTCCAGCAGATCTCCCCGATGGTTACGTCACAATCGGGGTCTATCCGAGTGAATACCACCGCGATTGGCCATGGTCCGAGGCGCGATGGCGCTGGGTGGACGCAGCGATGGCGGAATTGACGCCGCACCGATGGTTTCTAGACTCGGAAAGCCTTGGCGCAGCGTTGGCCGATGCCTCGAGGGTTCGAACCGTTGCCGATCCTCATCTGCCGGAATGGCAGGCTGATCTGGAACCGGCGCCCGCCTTGTTTCCCCTCGTGGAGCGACCATGCGCAAGTTTTTCGCAATGGTGGTCTCGGGCTACCCGCGGAGTCGAACAGGCTGAATCGTTGCTTTAATCGCACCTGCATCCGTGTCCCTGACCACCCTCCGTTTGCTCCAATGTCAATTTGAGCGATGATCTCCAACTTCCAAAGTCGCCAAGAACAACAATGATGTTGACGCTGTTTCGCCCCAGGTTGTTTGGCTTGCTGATGTTGGCGGGCGTTGTCTTGCCGGGCTGCGACAAGATTCAGTCATTGGTTTCTCCGGCGCCAAAAAGTGAGGGGGCGAGTCCCTCATCGGCGCCTCCGACTGCTTCTGCAAGCCCGGCCACGCAACCCACTCAACCCGCGCAACCCGCGCAATCTGCCCCACCAACCCCACCCGCTCCACCGGTCAGCGTGACCACAGTGCTCGCGCAGAAGCGATCCCTGCCGATTTCGCTTGAGGCGACTGGTACTGTCGTTCCGATGGCGAGCGTTGAAGTACGTCCGCAGGTCAGTAGCGTCATCACAAAGGTTCACGTCGCCGAGGGCCAGTTTGTTCGGGC
>CAIPGD010000260.1 GCA_903864485.1 uncultured bacterium
GCATCGACCATCGCGTGCGTCAGCTTGATTTCTCGATCGACCCGGTTCGCGAGGGCGCGCCTTGGTTGGGCATGCCCGTCGCAGCCGTTGACGGCCTGCGACGATTGTTCTTGATTGGTGGTCTGTTGCGTAACGATTCGCCGCTCTTGTCGGTGCGAGTGCGCAAAGCAGCTGGCCGTGGCGCACAGATCTCAATTCTGCAGGCGGTGGGCGAAGATCCGCTAATGCCGTTGCACGCGCAACTGGTCTTGGCGCCCTCGCAATGGATCACGGTTCTTCATGACATCGCCCGCCTTGTTGCCGAGAAGCGGTCGGTGGCACTGCCAGAATCGTTTTCGAAGCTGGTTGTGTCGGCTGGCTCTGCGGCATCGACTGGATCGGCCGGCTCCGCGCCCGCGCAGGCCGACCTGACCGCCCAGACCGCCCTGGCCGCTCGTATTGCAGATTCCCTGACGGCAGAACTCGCGGAGTCTGCGACGTCGACCGTTCCCAAAGCCATCTGGTTGGGTCAGGGCGCGATGCGTCATGCACAGGCCGGCTCGATTTATCAACTCGCGACCTGGATCGCGCAGCAATCTGGCGCAAGCTTGGGCGTCATCGGTGATTCGGCCAACAGCGTCGGCGCCTGGCTGGCGGGTTGCGTGCCATTGGCTGGCGGGTTGAATGCCCAAGCCATGCTCGAACACGCGCGTCGGGGCTATCTGTTGGTCAATCTCGAGCCTCAGCTGGATTCCTCCGATCCGTTCGCGTTCGATCATGCGCTTTCGCACGCCGAAACCGTTGTGGCCCTGAGTGCTTACCGCAGCGAAGCGCTCCTTGCGCGTTCGCATGTGTTGTTGCCGGTTACGCCCTTTACCGAGACCTCCGGCACGTATGTTTCGTGCGAAGGTCGTGCGCAAAGTTTTAACGGGGTCGTTAAGCCGCTGGGTGATGCGCGTCCCGGCTGGAAAGTCCTGCGTGTGCTGGGTTCGATGTTTGGTGCGCCTGGTTTCGATGCGATCGATCGCTCTGAGCAGGTGCGTGATGATGTGCTGGGTGGTCAGGGCCTTGCGTCGACCCCTCGACACGACGCCGAACCGCTGCGCGCGGGGCTCAATAACGGTTTGAAGGGTTCAGTTCACGGGTCTGCTCAAGCCACGGCCCACGCATCTGCCCACCCAACGGCCCACGCCTCTTCAGATGCTGCTGCCCACACCTCCCAACTCGAGCGTATCGCCGAATTGCCGCTCTATTCGGTCGACGGAATTGTCCGGCGCTCGGATGCACTGCAGGCCACCCGCGCCGCTCGCACACCGCAGGCGCTTGTCTCGTCGGTCACGTTGGCCGCGCTGGGACTGGCCGCAGGTGACGAGGTCCTTGTGGCCCATCTCCAACAATCCGCCCAGCCTATCAGCGCGCTGCCCGAGGCCGGCGCACGCCTGACGCTGGCGGTCGACGACCGTTTGCCATCGGGTTGTGTGCGTGTCGATGGCGGGCACCCTTCGACTGTGGCGGCAGGTGCCTGGTCCGGCGTTGTGACTGTCACGCGGGCCTGATTGAGGAGTCAAGCGATCATGCCCAACCTTTTAAGTACGATTCAGCAACAAGGTGTCGATGTGTTCGGCGGTGTCTGGCCGCTGGTATGGGCACTCGCTCGTATCGTTGCAATCGTCCTGCCGCTCATGATCTGTCTGGCGTACCTGACCCTCTGGGAGCGCAAGTTCATCGGCTGGATTCAGGTTCGGATTGGTCCTAACCGTGTAGGTCCGATGGGCCTGTTTCAGCCCATTGCAGATGGCTTGAAGCTGATGTTCAAGGAGATCATCCTGCCGACGGCGGCCGACAAACGCCTGTATCTGCTGGGACCGATCATGACCATCATGCCGGCCCTGGCCGCCTGGGCCGTGATTCCGTTCGGGCCGGATATTGCTCTGGCGAATATCAATGCAGGCTTGTTGTACTTGATGGCGATTACGTCGCTCGAGGTCTACGGCGTCATCCTGGCGGGCTGGGCATCTAATTCCAAATACGCATTTCTGGGGGCGATGCGGGCCTCAGCGCAAATGGTGTCGTACGAACTCGCGATTGGTTTTGCAATGGTTGTGGTCCTGATGACGAGTAACAGTCTCAACATCACCGACATCGTTGAAGTTCAGCAGCGCGGGCGTTTCGCCGACATGGGGCTGAATTTCCTGTCCTGGAACTGGTTGCCCTTGTTACCAATTTTTGTCGTGTATTTCATCTCTGGTCTGGCCGAAACCAACCGTCACCCGTTTGACGTGGTCGAGGGTGAGAGCGAGATCGTTGCCGGCCACATGGTGGAGTACTCGGGCATGGCCTTCGCGGTCTTCTTCCTCGCCGAGTACGCCAACATCATTCTGGTGAGCGCGCTGGCTTCG
Organism: uncultured bacterium; assembly: GCA_903864485.1. Taxonomy (GTDB): domain Bacteria; phylum Pseudomonadota; class Gammaproteobacteria; order Burkholderiales; family Burkholderiaceae_E; genus RFPW01. The sequence continues at coordinate 2,379 of CAIPGD010000260.1, forward strand.
ATCATGTTTCTGGGCGGCTGGGATGCACCGATCTCTCTGCCGTTTGATTTGCCCTTCGCGCCATGGTTTGTGAACTGGTTCTGGCTGTTCGCCAAGACCTTCGTCATGTGCACGATGTTTCTGTGGGTGCGCGCCACCTTCCCCCGATTCCGTTTCGACCAGATCATGCGTCTGGGCTGGAAGATATTCATTCCCGTGACGCTCGTCTGGATCGTCGTGGTTGGGTTGTGGCGCATCTCTCCGTTCGATATCTGGGGGTAACCCGAAATGCAGGCATTCAAGGACTTCGTGTCCAGCTTCATGCTGACGGAACTGCTCAAGGGCATGCGCCTGACTGGGCGCAATCTCTTTGCGCGCAAGATCACGGTTCAGTTTCCAGAAGAGAAAACGCCGTATTCACCGCGCTTTCGCGGTCTACACGCGTTGCGTCGTTACCCCAACGGCGAAGAGCGCTGCATCGCCTGCAAACTCTGCGAAGCAGTGTGTCCCGCAATGGCGATCACGATTCAGAGCGAAGTGCGCGATGACGGCACGCGCCGCACCACGCGTTACGACATCGATCTCACCAAGTGCATCTTCTGCGGCTTTTGCGAAGAGAGCTGCCCGGTCGATTCGATCGTCGAGACCCATGTGCTCGAGTACCACGGCGAACGGCGTGGCGATCTCCTTTTCACCAAAGAGATGCTGCTTGCCGTCGGCGATCGTTACGAGCCCGAAATCGCCAAACGTCGCGAAGCCGACGCCAGCTACCGTTAATTGCACCCATGGAATTCAAAACCGCCCTGTTTTACGTCTTTTCGGCGGTGTTGATCGCGGCGGCCCTGCGCGTGGTGACCGCGCGCAACCCAGTCCATGCCGCGCTCTATCTCGTTCTGGCGTTTTTCAACGCTTCCGGGATCTGGATGTTGCTCAAGGCCGAGTTCCTGGCGATCACGTTGGTGCTGGTCTATGTCGGCGCGGTCAGGGGGTTATTTCTATTTGTCGTGATGATGCTCGATATTGATCTGGACCGACTGCGCGAAGGGTTCTGGAAAAATCTCCCGGTCGCCGCGTTTGTGGGTATCGCCGTGGTGCTCGAGCTTTCCGCCATCATCTGGGCCCGTTTTTCAGGCGTTCGCCAGGATGATGCCCCCGCGATGGCGGCTGGGACCGACAACACGCGAGTCCTGGGCAAACTGATCTACACCGACTACGTCTATCCGTTTGAGCTGGCGGCCGTCTTGTTGCTCGTGGCGATCGTCGCGGCAATCGCCCTGACCTTGCGTCGCCGCAAGGACACGCGGGTCAACGACGCCAGCAAGGCGCAACTGGTCCGTCGCGCTGACCGTGTCCGTCTGGTTTCGGTACCCTCACGCAGCACCCGCGGTCAGACAACGACCGAAGCAGGAGCCACGCCATGAACCTGGCCGCTACCGGGCTGTCGCTCGGTCATTACCTGATTCTTGGTGCAATTCTGTTTGCGATTAGCGTTCTGGGCATTTTCCTGAACCGGCGCAATGTCATCGTGGTTTTGATGGCGATCGAGCTGATGCTACTCGCAGTCAACATGAATTTCATCGCCTTCAGTCATTTCCTGGGGGATGCGGCAGGGCAGGTCTTTGTGTTTTTCATCTTGACCGTGGCGGCAGCTGAATCCGCCATCGGCCTCGCGATCCTCGTCGTACTGTTTCGAGGTCTTGACACGATCAACGTCGAAGACCTCGACACCCTCAAGGGCTGACGCGCGTCAAGGCCGTAAGGAAACACAGCCCATGAAGTCGACCTACCTCATCGTGCCTTTTGCTCCCCTGCTGGGCGCAATTCTGTGCGGTTTCTTTGGCCACCAGATCGGCCGCGCCAATGCCCATCGCA
>CAIPGD010000261.1 GCA_903864485.1 uncultured bacterium
AGCGGCCTCCCCGATAAGGCATTCACTGGATTGTTCAGATTGAGCAGCAACTTGCCCCACTGAATCGGGCGCATGTCGGCCACCAACCGCAGCTTAAGTTTCTGCGCCCGAAACGCGTCGGCAACTGGCCGTAGCGCCGGATGATCCGCCGCAGCCAAGAATCCCGCGGTCCCACGGTGATACCGCCCCTCGCCAAGATGGGCGATGTTGAACGAAACCATTCCATCCAGAAAACATAAGGAAGGGGCAACGGTCTGAGCCAGCGCGGCCTGGCCGATGCCGTTTTGCATCGAGACCAACACGCTGCCGGGAGGCAGCGACGACTCCAGGATCTTGGCCGCCGCAAGCGTCGCCCCGGCTTTCACACAGAGGAAAGTCACGACGGGGGGCTCCACCGACGACTGGTCACCAACCGAACCCAGCGCCGATGGCAGGTCTGAGAAGAGCCGCAAATCGCGGGCGGCGATGATGTTCTGGCGGCCATCCAGATCGGTCAAGGTCAGACCGTGGCTCGCCAACGCATCAAGCACCTTGGGGCGACCGACGTACACGACCGACTGACCGGACGCTTGCAGGAGCCCGCCCAGAAAGCAGCCGACAGACCCTGCACCCATGATCAAGATCATGGTCTAGCTCACCATAGGACGTTTGAACCGCATCGCCCTAGTGTTTGACGCCAGGGACCGATGAGCCCGTTTTTTTCTGGGCCAACGCGACGCCGTTACGTACCGCAATGATTTCGGCCACGATCGAAACCGCGATTTCAGCGGGCGTTTTGCTACCGAGATCCAGACCGATCGGGCCATGCAGGCGATCAATCTGGGCATCGGTCAAATCGAACTCTTTCAGACGCTCTTTACGCTTTTGAGTATTACCCCGCGAGCCCAGTGCGCCAATATAAAACGCTGGCGATTTGAGCGCTTCCATCAAGGTCATATCATCTAACTTCGGATCATGGGTCAGCGCGATCACGGCACAGTGCGGGTCTAAAACCAGATCAATGGCCAGATCGTCCGGCATCGCGTTGCTGAAGGTCGTACCGGGCACGTCCCAGGTCATGTGGTACTCCTCGCGAGGGTCACAGCAGATCACGTCGAAATCGAGCGCCATCGCAATCGGTGCAACAGCTCGCGAAAGTTGCCCCGCCCCGATCATCAAGAGGCGCCATCGGGGCCCAAACAAGGCGCGCATGGTCTGCCCATCAAAAGCAAAGGCGTCATCCCGATGCGCGGCCTGGACGATCACGTCGCCAGTTTCGAGGTCAAGGCAACGCGCGACGAGTTCATGTCGTTCGGTGCGCGCCAACACCTCATCAATCCAGCCACTGGCCCGCAAGGGCTCCTGCACCAGCCGCAAATTGCCACCGCACGGCAAGCCAAATCGCGCGGCCTCTTCTTTGGTCACGCCGTAGTTCACCAAGGACGGACGATCGACCCGTTCACCCACACGCACCCGCTCGATCAAATCATCTTCAACACAACCCCCGCTGACCGAGCCCACGACCAAGCCATCATTGCGCAGCGCCAGAAGCGCACCAGGTGGGC